>NZ_JAJSZC010000081.1:0-31571 GCF_036815105.1 Streptomyces sp. IBSBF 3136 | reverse complement strand
GCAGGAGACCACGCTGGAGGCGGTGGCCGAACGGCTGGAGCGCGCGCTGGCCCGCCCCGTCGTGCAACTGCTGTACGTGCGCTACCTCGCCGCCCGCCCGGTGGACGAGATCCAGTGCATCGCCCAGACCCGGCGCCGTCACCGCTGCACCAACACCCTCCTCTCCCCCAATACCCCGGCCGGCACCTGGAGGCTCGTCCCGGCCACCGCGACGAGCGGGCAGCTGGCCCTGCCCGCCGCGGTCATGGCCATCTACGACCTCAGCGCCATCCCATACGCCGAGCAGCTGCGCTGGCGCGCCCAGCGCTGCCCGCAGCACGCCGCCACCCCCACGGCCGCCGACCTGGCGGTGGCCGACTGGGAGCCCTTCGACTCCCTGGCCCACCACGAGCACATCCACAACCGCCTTCCCACCCACACCCGACGCCCAGGCCCCACCGGCAGGGCACACGAGGCAGCCCGCCCATGACGCCCTCCCGCGCCCTCGAGCTCACCCCGCCCAGGCCCGCCACCCAGAGCGACCTTCGGCACGCCCGGTCAAGCGTCCAGCAGGCCGCGAACGCGGACCGTACCCGGCTGATGGCGGTGCAGCGCGCGCAGGGTGCCGCGGCACGTGCAGGGCATCGCCCCGGCATGTGTCAGCGACACCGACGCCCGCCTGGCCTACGTCGCCGTCACCCGCGCCGGCCACCAACTCGACCTCGGCGGCCTTGCATGAATCAACACCCACCCGACTGCAGCGAGCGCGAGCTGAAGCCCGCCAACGGCAGCGTCATGGCCTGTGCAGGGGTTGCGCCCGGCTCCGACGGAGGGAAGCTCGCTGAGAACAGCGATCGTCGTGACTGTGCTGGGCGCGCTCGGCTCATTGATCATCGCCCTCCTGCCCCTGCTGGCCTCTAACGACAACGGGGCGGACGCGCGCACATCGCCCTTGGGGTGTTCGGACCCGGCCATGACGAGGACGCCACGTCCCTCACCCGTGTATGCGGACTTCCCGACCCCGGTCCCGCAGGATAGGAAAGCCCTCGTCGGTCTCAGGGGCGCAGCGTCCCTGGCGGTCGTGACCAATGGAGCGCAGGGGGCCACCAGCTCCCCTGAGGTGCCAAAACCGGGCATGACGATCTACTTGGCCTGCCGCACCACGGACGGCCTACTCAAGGTCGCCGGTACCGACAAGTGATTGGTCGAGAACAAGGTGATGTACCTGGTGGGTCCCGGGCTGATCATCAAGCTCGACGACTGCGACCGAGTCTCCGATCTGGGTGAGTCGACAAGCCCTCGTCCGGCTGCAGGCCTGTCCACCAAACTCACCATGCGGTTGGTGATCGCACGCCCTCCAGAGTCCCCGGTCGGCGAGGAACACGGTGAACCTGCCCGGTCAGAGCGCTAGAGAGCAGGCAGACAACGCAGGGTGCGGATGTCGGTGGCTCCTGACTTCCGCAAGCGATTGCGTAGTGCCGGCCACCACGTCATGCCCGGGTCGGGATCAGATGAAGAGTCGGGGCTGTGGGCGTGGAGAAGTACCCGGTTGTACCGGCCGATGCGTAGCACGGGGTCGGTGACGAGATGGCCCAGATCGCTGACAGTCCAGCTGGGTGTGGCAGGCACCCACACCAGGGCTCTCCCGGTGCTGGCCGCCGGGATGCTCGCCGTTGCCGATGGTGTGCCGGGGCTTCGGGGCAGGGCCGTCCAAACCGCCCAGCCGGCTGCTCGGGACTGGCGCAGGAAGGTAGTAAGGACGTCGAGGTCCGCGCCGGTCGCAGTGGTGAGGAGGGATACACCGGGGACCGGTGCCGTCGCCCCGTCCGGTTCGGGGGCTTCACGCCAGTCGGTGAGTTCGGCGAGCAGCGGGTCGGCCGTCTTGACGGGTCCGGGCCTCGAAGTGGGGTGGTCCCCATTGGCGTAGGGCGTGAAGGCGTGGGCGAGGTTGCCGTCCCATATGTGCATGTCGCCGTGGGCGGTGGCGAACACAGTGGTGCCGACGGCGGCATGGATCGCCTGAAGGTCGTGGTGGCCGGGCACGCGCATACCGTCGGCTTTCTCGGGGCTCGGTCCGTAGCTCATCGGCTCCTCCTTCATCGCAGGTCCGTCATAGCTGTGGCCGGTTCCCTTAAGGTGGGATTCCTCGACCGGCAAGTGGGGGGCTCGCGTGGCCACAGTGGTCATTCTGACGGCGCTTCAAGTGGAGTACGCCGCAGTCCGTGACGTCCTCGTGGACCGTGTCCGGCGCTCGCACCCCACTGGCACGTTGTTCGAGGTCGGGAAGATCCCGGCCGTTCCTCAGCACGAGGTGGCGATCGCGGTGGTGGGAGAAGGCCGTGAGAAGGCAGCTGTTGCCACAGCGACGGCATCCGGGCTGTTCAACCCGCAGGCACTGCTGTTCGTGGGCGTGGCCGGCTCCTTGAAGGACGACATCGAGGTGGGCGATGTCGTCGTGGCCACCCATACGTACGCTTACCAGGGTGGCAAGGAGTCCCAGGCTGGCTTCGCGGCCCGCCCAAAAGCATGGGAAGCCCCCAACTCCCTGCTGCAGTTGGCCCGCCACGTGGAACTAGACGGCACGTGGGACCGCCAGCTAGCCGCGACGCTCGACGGCCACCCGCCGCATGTGTTCTTCAAACCGGTCGCCGCAGGGGATGTGGTTCTCGACTCCCGTACCTCCTACACCGCCAGCCAGCTGCAGCAGCACTACAACGACGCCGCGGCGATCGAGAACGAGGGGGCGGGAGCCGCTGCGGCGGGACACCTGGCGAATCTGCCGGTGCTGACCATCCGCGGGATCAGCGACAAGGCCGATGGCCTCAAGCGCGAAGCGGACGCCGGAGGCTCGCAGCCACGCGCCGCCGAACACGCAGCGGCTTTCGCTGCCGCGCTCGTCGCTGCAATCCCCATGAGCCCCGCCTCCGGACGGTCGGACCACTTCCCAGCCGCACCCGTCCCAGCCACCACGTTCACTCAGTTGGTGCAGCCCATGCCCGGCGCAGGCCCGGTCTACGCCGTTCAAAACGGCAACCAGCACGTGCATCCGACCGGGCAATCCGCCCACAATCAGGCAGCGGAAGTCGAGGCGGCTCGCACGGCGACGGCGGCCAGCACCCCTATGGGCGGCGCCTTGCCGTGGACCGTGCTCGGCGAGCCGCCGACGGTGACGTGGCGCACTGGCCTGATCCCCAACGCGGGGTACTCCGCAACGGTGGAGGTGCATCTCCTTCCGGCCAAGCCCGGACCCCGCCTGGAGTACCGCCGACTGGAACAACTGCTCAAGCATCTGGTCGGCTTGGGACGCGAGACTGGCATCTTCGCCACAGGCGAGGGCGTCGACCACGCGGTGCTCGGCGAGGTCGCGTGCGCGTGGACGAACGACCCCCGCAAGGGGATCAGCGGTCTGGCGTGCCACCGCACAGGCCAGCGCTCCGTGTGGCTTCCCCTGCCCAAGGACTCACTCGGCGCCGTCCTCGACCCTGACGAGCTGCCCCTGCAGATCGAGCGCATGCTCGCGCTCCTGTTGCGCATCGACGGGCCCGCGCTGGATCGCGTCGTGCCCGTGATCGCCGTGGAACCCGCGGAGATCCTCAGCTTCGGTTCCGTGAAGGACATGCCGCGAAGCACCGCGAGCATGCGCATGACTCAGGGACCATTGCGCGTTCCCGCCGACGAAGCTCTGCCGGCGGGTTCTCTGGCCGCCCAGACCGGTGATGTGGCCCAAGAGCTGAGCGCACGGCTGGAGCACGCCCTGCGCGCATCCCGGTGACTTACGGTCCCACGCTCCCGTTCACGGCGCCGCGTCACGGTACACGTCCGCATACAAGGCCATCTGCCAGCCAAGGACGACGACAGCTGCCAACTCCGCAATCGAGACGACCAGCAACGCCGGCTGCAGCGGCGCCGCACACCAGTAAACGACCAGCGCGGCCGCAGCCGTCCCGCAGAATGTCGACACGTCCACCACGAGCTGCAAGACCTTACGTACATGCCGCCGCCTGCCCCCGCGATGCGCCGACTCCCAGCCGAAGACAACCCCCGCGTCCGTGGCACCGCCCAGCCTCGGCCCAAGCTCCTCACGCACGTACCGGCCGATTGCCGACACTTTCTCGTCGTTGACCAGGTAGGTCCATCCCAGGACCAGGCACGCCGCCGGCAGCATCAGCACCAGCGCCGTGCGACCCGCCTGTGTGGCCGCGATCACCACGGCGGCCATCGACGCCAGCGTCGCGTACAGCAAGTTGTCCCGGAACCCGATACGACTGCGCTGCTCATCCTTGAGTTGCTGATACTCCAGGATCAGCAACTGCTCCACGGACATGATCGGTTGGGTCATCGCTTCCCCCCACCCACGTAGTTGACTCCGATCGAACTCTTGCCCAACTCGCTCACCTCGCACGCGCCCGGGCCCTCTGACAGCCTTGCTGCGACGGGGCCGCAGATCTGTCCGACGAACTCCCGCACCGCATGCCACGATGAGTTCCCTGGACGCCGACCCTCCGGGGAGGAGCCTCGTGCACGACGAAGAGCCGATGCGTGAACAGCGGGTCCATGCCGAACCCGGCAGCTTCGTCTACGCGGTCATGGACGGCGACATCCACATCCGCCGCGGCCGACCCGTCTACCGCATCGACCCTGGCCCGCGGCCGCGGCAGACGCCCACCGGGGACCTCGCCCGGCAACAGCCCAGCCGTCTGCTGCACCCCGGCATGCGGGTGGTCGACTTCCACGGCCGCGACCGCGACCTCGAGCACCTTGACTCCTGGCGCGACGCTCCTCAGCCCGGCATCACCGTCCAACTGCTCCACGGCCCCGGCGGCCAGGGAAAGACCCGACTCGCCAACGAGTTCGCTGACCGCACCATCCAACAAGAATGGACCTGCTGGCACGCCCACTATCTCAGCGACCCCACCGAAGACGACCGCCACCAGGTCCCACCCCCGGGACCCAACCTCCTGCTGATCGTGGACTACGCCGAACGCTGGCCCCTGCAAGACCTCCGACTCCTTCTCCACAACCCACTGCTGACTACGCCCACCCGCTGCAGGGTTCTGCTCATCTCCCGCACCGCAGACCACTGGTGGCAGGCAGCAACCAGCCGACTCGACCTGCCTCCTAAGGCGCTGGCGAGCCTGCCGCTGCACCTGGCGCCACCCGCGGCCGACACCGCCGAGCGCCACCAGATCTACCAAACGGCCTGGACCGCGTTCGCCCGCGCGTTCCAACTCGACGAGCCCCCTGCCCGTCCTCAGCATGATCTCGACGATGACGCCTTCGATCTCACCCTGACCCTGCACATGGCCGCCCTGGTCGCCGTTGACGCCCGTGCCCGAGGACAGCAACCGCCCAGCGATCCGGCCCACTTGTCCTCGTACCTGCTCGACCGCGAACACGACTTCTGGGCATCCCTGCATGCCGGCGCAACCGTCAAGAGCCCACCGCACACCGTCGCCCGCGCCGTCCACACCGCGACCCTCACCGGCCCTGTCGCTGCTGCCCTCGCCCACACCGCTCTGACCCGGGCCGAGGTGGCCGAACCCGCCCTCATCCACGACATCGTTGCAGACCACAGCACCGTCTACCCGCCGACCTCGCCCACCACGATGTTCACCCCGCTCTACCCCGACCGGCTGGGCGAGGACTTTATCGCCCTGCGCACCCCCGGCCACACCCACAGCGACTACCTTGCCGACCCCTGGGCGGCTGGCATGCCCGCCCGCCTTCTCGGCGCCGACCCCGACACCCCCTACACCCGCAACACCCTCACCGTCCTCATCGAAACCGCGGCCCGCTGGGACCACCTTGCCCACGCCGAACTTCACCCCCTGCTCTACAGCCGCCCGGAACTTGCGCTGAGCGCGGGGGGCGCGGCCCTGGGGCGCCTGGCCGAGCTGTCCTCGACGCCCCTCGACCTCCTCGAAGCCGTCGACGGCCACCTGCCCGACCACCGCCATCCCGACCTGGACCCCGGCATCGCCATCCTTGCGCGCCGCCTTCTCGACCACCGCCTGAGCGCCACCGACGACCCGCTCCAGCAGGCCATCCTTCACCACGACCTCGCCGTCCGCCTGACCCGAACCGGCGACTGGACCGCGGCCGTCAGCCACGGAACCACCGCCCTCAACCTGCTGCGGCCGCTGCCGGCCACCGTCGGCGACGCCACCTACACCCAACTGACCCGCACCTTGCGCAACCTGGCCGCCCATGCTCATCGCGTCGGCGACACCACCCGAGCCCTGTCCCTGCTGCACGAGGCCCTCGACCGGGACCGCGCCGACCACGACCACCGCGGTGCCAACACCAGTGAACTGGCGCTCTCGCTCATCAACCTCGCGGCCCAACTGCACAAGTCCGGCCGGAACCTGGAAGCACTCCAGGCAGCCGACGAGGCCGTCGAACTGCTGCGCGCCCTGGAAGCCGACCCCAGTCCGAAGCTACGCGACTGGCTGGCCCGCGCCCTCAACCAGCGCGCGATCATCCTCAGCGACCTGGCACGCCTCGAAGAGGCCGTCCGCGACGACCACGAAGCCCTGACCGAACATCGTGGCCTGTACAGTGCCAACCCCGACGCCTACGGCGCCCAGTACGCGGCAGCGCTGAGCAATCACGGCGGTCTCCTGCGCCGCCTCGGGCGCCACCAGGAAGCTGCCGATGCCGCAGCACAAAGCGTGGACGCCTTCCGGCTCCTGGCCAGGGCCAATCCCGACGCCTACACCCCCGACCTGGCCCAGGCCCTGAGCAACCTCGGCGTGCGACTCGCCGGCATCGAACAGCACGACCGAGCACTCCACGCCGCCCAGGAAGCGGTGGAACTGCGCAGAGACCTCGCGCAGCGCAATCCCCTGGCATACGGCTACGACTACGCGGTCGCACTTCATAACCTCGCCGGCCGACTCCTGGCCGTCGGCCGCTCCACGGATGCACTCGGCCACGCCCAGGAGAGTGAAGAGCGCCTGCGCACTCTCGCCGCGACGAACCCCAGCGCCTTCCAAGCCGACCACGCCGTGAGCCTGTCCGTGATCAGCGCCACACACGCGGCCCTCGGTCACGCCCAGGAAGCCATCGCCGCAGCCCGGGAGTCCCTCGCGATCGAGCAACGCCTCGCCAGGGCAATGCCACAGGCCCGACGGGAGGACCTGGCCACGTCCTGGGGCCACCTGATGATCCTCTTGGGTAGAAACGACGACCTCGAAGGCTCCGCCCAGGCTGGGCAGAGCGCCGTCGACCTGCGCAGAATCCTCGCCGCCGAACGCCCGGAAGCACACGCGGAGGGATTCGCCCACTCCCTGATCAACCTGTCCATCACGTGGTCCCGGCTCCGGCGCTACCGCCAAGCCCGTACAGCTACTCAAGAGGCCGCCGCCGTTCTCGAACACCTTCTGCAGCACGACAGCAGCACGCGCCGTGTCTATCGCCTCACGATGCTCGCGAGCGCCCAGGCAGCCAGGGGCCGCTACGCCCACCTCATCGGCCACAACGACGAGGCACAGCACGCCACCCGCACAGCCCTGGGCACCCTCAGACAAGAACCCGACTTCCCCGGCCGGCCACAAGTCCAGGCCCAGCTTCTGACGGAGTACCTGAACGTGAGAAGGCAGTATTCCGAGGACCAGGAGACTGCAGAAGTAAAGGCTGAAGCACGCACCCTCCTCCAAGACGCCAGCGTGCGAGACACAGCCCAGGGCCAGGCCCTGCAACGCATTCTCGACGACCTCGATCACCGGCGCTAAGCGGCGTGACTGGCGCTGCAGTGCGCTCTGCGGGCCAACGCCCGCGGACATGTTCGTATGCCTCCAGGTCTGCTGCGCAGCATGCGCCTGCACGGGCGCATTGAGGTCTGGGAGGAGCTGGCTCACGGATCCTGGCTGCACTCCCCCGACCTCAGGGCGGCACCGGTGGAGGTTCAGCCACTCGACGCCGCGGTCTTGGACCAGGTTCTCGGCCGGCAAGCACGTTGCTGTGCCGCCCACTGGGCATTGCGCCCCACTCCCCTGTCCCTGCCCGTCGCCTCACCCCCCGCGCTACGACTGATCGCGCTTATCCTGGGCGCACATACCAGCAACCGCACCGCGTACTGTGCCGACATGGAGGTGCTCGGTCGTCTGAGCGGGCATTCTCCGCGTCAGACAGCCGAACTACTCGACCGGCTGGTCGCCATGAACACGATGGCGACGTGGGGAGACGACCGGGACACCGGCGAAGCTCTTTGGGAACTGCCCGCACAGCATCCTCGGGTGTGCTCTGCGGTGAGGCCGGCACCGCCACGTCCCGGCCGCCGAACAAGGAGACAACCCATGTCCGAAGATACGGCGTCAGCAACGACGTTGACTTCGCAGTACCTCAGTCAGGTAGCCAGCGACCTCGAACGCAACGTCAAGGAGCAGGAACGCATCGCTGCGGAACTCGGCACGCTGCAGGAGCAGTTGACCGTACTCCAGCACGACCACGGCGTACTGGTGAGCATGCAGCAGGCACTCGGTGTCTCTACCTCGGTCGCTGCGCCTTCCCCCGCCGGCAGCGCTGCTGTCCCTTCCCCCAGGAAGAAGGCCACCACCAGCTCCAGTGCACGGCGCACAGCGAAAACGGGTGCAGCGAAGTCACCCAAGGGCAGGAAGCAGACCGCAACGAAGCCCGTCGCCGAGAAGTCGGTCGCGCGGGCGGGCACTCAACCCACCCTGGTCGACCTCATCCACCGGCATCTCACCGAGCAGAACGAACCCCGTTCCGCAGCTGAAGTGGCCAAGGCACTCGGCGATGCGCACCCCGACCGCAAGATCTCACCCAACGTTGTGCGCACCACCCTTGAAAACCTCGTCGCCAAGAACCTCGTGCAGCGCAACAAACAGGGCAGCTCCGTCTTCTACACCACTTCCGCGTCCACGGAGCCGACACCAGCGCCCGAGGAAGAAGCCCAGCCCAACACCCATAGGTGAAGGACATCGTTGCAACCCTCCACGGCTGCGTTCCCTAGCCTTCGAGGCATCGATCAGTGCGTCTGAGAGTAGAGAGCAGGGGCTCGCGACCCGGTGTGCTCCTGAGGGAACGGTGAGGCGGCTACGTTCCGTGCAACGGAGAGCTCTTGGCGCAAAGACACTGATTGCGGACAGTCCTCAAAAGCGGTTGTCATTGGTCTACTTAGCTCTCCGAGGTGGCCAGTCCTCCGTAGCATTGTGGTGATCACCCGTAGGGTGTCGAGGCCTCGAACAGGGAGAGTGACCGTGAGCATCGGCTTGTACTACCCCTACGTTCACTTCCGGAACATGGCATGGATCAAGGCAGCAGCGCTGTACATGCCCCAGCTCGTGCGTGTGGTTCCTGCGGGCTTCACACTGGCCGATCCTCGTGACGTCCGGGTGCTCCACGACGGCTTAGGGTTCGTGGACAACTTTGACCCCGCCGATGCTGTCGAAGCTGCATCACAGCACATGCTGGCTCTGGTGAAAGCTCACGGTGACGACCTGCGCCGCAGCTTCGGTATCCATCGCGCTCAGGACCTACGGGCGGCTGGTGGGGTGAACGCCGAGCCTTCGCCTCCCGGAACTGCGCCGCAAGTGCGCAGCCTGCACCAAGCTAGTCGCTTCGGTGAGCGGCCCCTTGCCGGCCTGCATCCCGGCGAGATGGTGGCTCATCTGCGTGAGGCATTGCAGGATTGCGGTCTAGCAGTGCCAGCCGTCCGTAACTCTGTCAGGCGGCGGTCCGGCCCTGAATGGCTCGGCATGGATCCGGCTCTAGCATGGGTATACAAATGTGCACTGACCGCTGAAGTCGCTCATCGGACGGCCTTCGTCCCCCTTACCGATCAAGTCGCTGCACATACTGCGGCAGACCTGTGGGACACGGAGCGTATGGCGGCCGCCCTCCTCGGCGAAACCGAAATACTCATGGAGGCACCCGACTTGACGAGTCGGATCGGGATTCTGTCGATCGAGTATGTTTTGCCTGCACGGCTGGCCAGTGTGCCGGCCGAAAAAATCGTGGAGCTACGGACCAAGTACGAACTGGAGTTCCTCGCCTACAGCGACGCAGTGGAACAAACCGCGAAGACGCTACAGGAGAACGTGGGCCACATCGCCAGTCGGCAGGCAATGGAGATGCACCTGCGTGAAGCAGTGCACCGGGACTTCGAGACAGAGGTGAATACCCTCCGCAAGGCGATGTACGGGCTTGGTCTACAGTCCATCACCACGGCCGTCAGCACGAAGTTCGAGATGCCTACGTCAGTCGCACTTGCCAGCGCGGCAAGCGCCTCGGTTGCCGGCAGCATGATGGGAACTCTGACCGGTGCGGCCGGCACAGCCGCTGTTGCGGCCTTCGGCATTGTCACCGGGGCGCGACGGCAAACCGCACAGGCCCTGGCAGCCAACCCTGCCAGCTTTCTGCTTCGTGTCGAACGCGGCCTCACACCGACCACCTTGTGGAAGCGGGTCAACGGAGCACTCAGGCGCAATCTCGGAGCTGGTGTCTAGGGAGGACGTCGTGTCGGGCTGAGACATCGTGCCGGGTTGCCCGGCGCAGAACGGCGGAGTGCGTCAGGCCGTCACCGCCGCTCCAGTCGGCAGCTAGATCCCTCGGCGGCCCGCTTCCGCCGCTCACCTGCCCCGCCGAGCGGCTGTACAACGCCCTCGGTATGCGCTGGAACTGAAAGCGCGGCGGCTGTCCGCCGTAGCGCAATCCGCCCCGCGCACACAACCTGCAACCGAGCGGCTCTCGTCGACGCCTGCTCCTCAGCCTCGGGCGAGCGGTTCACGCGGGTTTCGTGGCGGCTTGGTCATGATGCGTCGGCCGTGGGGTTGTGGACACGCCGTATACGAAGTCGCGGACATCGGGCTTGTTGGGGTGCCTCAGCTTCCATGCCTGGCTCCGTCAGCTCGCGGTAGAACCACTCGATCCCACGGGCACCGCGCTCGATGTTAGTGCTGGGCTGAGGCGGCCGCAGCCGGGCCTGCTCGGCAAGGCGAAGCAGGGCAGGGAGTTCCTCGGACTGGATGAGCAGGGGTGCGCCGGGTACGGGTGCGAGGCGGATGAAGTGGGTGGCGGCACGCAGGAAGAGGTTCCGCTGTGGGATCGCGCCCACCGCGGTGACCGCGCGTGCATCGGCGTCTACCCAGCCGGCACCCCGGACGAGCAGGTCGTCGGCGCCCGGGTCATCGACCGTCCGCACGCGCGGATCACGATCTCCTGGCCCTGATGCAAGTCCGAGCACGACGACGGCCTCGACGGCACCCAGCGGGTGCTCGTCCTCGGCGCGTCGCAGGCATCTCCGAGCCGACTCTGCCGAATGCACCCTTGGTCCGACGGGCGCCAGGCAGGGAGCCGAACATGTGGAGGCGACACCAGGCGACGTTGCAACCTCGTGGTGCGAGTGCTGCGCCTGATCACACCGGTGGGTCGGGTGTTGTGCAATGCATGGGAACTGCCCCTGGGCGAAGCGCGAACGCAGGTTCGGAACTCGCCAGGACCGGTTTCGTCGGCAGCTCGTCGAGGTGGAGTCCCTGGCAGTCATCTTCGGAGGCGAGCCACCGCGGTGAGCGCTGAACCAGCGCCGTAGCACCTTCTGGACAACCCTGCAGGAGCTTGACGTCGGCCTTGAGCAGCTCATGCTCATTGCGTCCACCTGAGGCGGGCTGTGAAGCTCACAATCTCCGGACGCCGGGCAGGTTCAAGCACTCTTGCATTGGTCATTTTCGGCGGCTAACCATGCAATAATCACCCCATGATCGACCTGTCATCCATTGATCTCGTGCAATTTGTCACCAAATGGTACGGAGCGCCAGATCAGGCAACAAATAGCGCAACCGATTGCAGTCACCTCCCCGCACCGCTGCACGCCTGGTACGATCTCGCAGCGAAGTACTCCGCTCCCTTGATGGGCGTCAAGCGATTTCTCGCGCCTAGTGAAATCAACTTGCGCAACGGCAAAATGGTTTTCCTGGCGGATCCTTCCGATGCCATTTGGGGGTTCGACGCCAACGATCCGATGAGCGTGTACGAGGGGCGACTGTACGGAGACTGGGTGAAGGTCCCGGAGTCATTGCAGGATTTCCTCGTCCACAACACGCTTGGCGAGGCTGTATATAACGCTCCATACGCAACTTCTTGCGACTCTTTGGAAAATGCACGCATCGCGGAGATTCTTGCCCCCATGGAAGAAGTATCGATTGGGGCATGGAATTGGCCTGACTCAGGCCATCGGCTTTTCATGGGGTCCGGGATAGTCGCTGAGGTGGGACCAGCAATCAGCGATGGAGGTCCCCTTGAAGACGCCTCAGGCCATAGCGAGGTACAGGTAGGGGCCATTACCCCCGAAGCTATCGCTTACCTGTACGACATGCCGGGGATCGACTGGCCCTAGCAGCACCTTCTTTGGAGCCGACATAGAGGCAAGAGTCCCCTGCCCCCGTGAGGGGCAGGGGACTCTTGCCTCTTACCAGTCCTTCACGCCGAACGACTCCGTCTTGATCTCGCCTAGCGCGTTCTTGAATGTGACGTCAAGCCTGGAACCTGCTGGAAGAATTTTATTGATATTCCTCATGCAGGTGGAACAGATGTACGTCTGATCGATGTAGAGGTGCGCTCTTGACATTTGATACTGTCGCATCAACGCGATCGCATGCGTTTCCGCATGTTCGCGATTGACCTTGAGAACGCCCGGCGGATCTACGTACCCAGGCGGCTGAGCCGCCTTTCCAGACGAAACCGCAAGCGAGTCGTCATAGCCCTCAACGTAAAGTGCACCATTTGTCCCTCCGGGGTGCTCGAACTTGCTTGCCGCTTCTTCTGCAGCGTCAAGTCCTTCCTCGTCGCTGACCGTGACACCGCTTCCGCTGCTGGCAGCACCATCCGCTTCGCGGAATGCCTTGCCCAGCTTGTCCGCCCCAGATGCCATCATCGGGCTGCCGACGGCGAGCATTCCGGTGCCAACGGCTATGACTGGGGCGCCGCCTGCGCAGAGGACACCTGTTCCGCAGGCCGTGACGCCTGTGGCGATCGCACCGCCTCCGAAGGTGTCGATGACGCCGCCGCCCAGGGCCTGGACCAGTCCGCTCCAGAAATCGCTGCTCTGAACCAGACTGTTCAGGTAGTTGCCGATGTAGCTGTTGCTGTCGCTGGGGCCCTTGACCGGGGCGCCGCAGTCCTGAGGAAGCCCGGTTCGGGCGCAGCGGTTGCTGGCGTTGCTGGTCCCGGAGCTGACGTTTCCGGAGCTGCTGGTGGAGGCCGTTCCGGTCTGGTTGTAATGGACCCTGCCGCAGCTGCCGTGGTGGCAGCTACCTGCGCTGGGGTTGTTGGGGTCGATGGGGCCGTCCGTGATGACGTTCCCTGAACCGTCGCCCTTAGGTGTGCCGACGCCACAGACGTCGGCGAAGCACAGGCCGGTCGGGTCGGACTGAGTGACCGGTGTGTTGCCGGCGTAGCTGTAGCCGTTGAGCGACTGGTGCTGGTTAAGGCTCAGGACCGGGTCGACGCTGATGAACTGCCCGAGGGTGGGGTCGTATTCGCGAGCTCCCACGTGGGTCAGGCCGGTCGTACCGTCGGCCGGCTTGCCGAGGAACGCCTTGTCGTCGGGCCAGGACGCCGGCTTTGTTCCGCGCGGGGCGCCGAAGGGGGTGCTGTAGCGCTTGGTGACCGCATAGGTGCTTGCGTCGAGGGCGATGCTGGAGGTGCCGTGCTGGTCGGCGGCCAGGAAGTTGAGTTTCGTGCTCGACACTCCGGACGTGGCCGTGCGGACGGCGATCGTCTGGCCATTGGCCGTGTAGGACCGTGTGGCGGAGGCGGTCTTCGTGGTGCCCTTGGTGGTGAGGTGGAGTTCCGTGCCGGCGCCCAGGTAGAGGACGGTTTCGCCGTCGCCCTTGGCGCGGCGGATCAGCAGTTCGCCGCTGGCGTCGTAGAGGTAGCTGGTCTCCTTGGTGCCTTCGGTGAGCTTGGACAGGTCGCCTTCGGTGTTCCACACCAGGCTCTGCTGGGCGGTCGGTCCGGGGCGTGAGGTGGTGTTGCCGCTGCTGTCGTAGGAGTAGGTGGCTGCGCGGGCGCCTGTGGTCTTGTCGAGCGTGTGCGGCTTGGTGTCGGCGGGGTCGTCGTAGGTGTACGACGTGGCCTTGTCACCCGACGTGGTGTGCTGGGTCTCCGTCTTGCGCTGGCCGGCGTCGTTGTAGGTGTACGACGTCCAGTAGGGTGCCGCTCCGTCGAGGTTGGCCGTCGTCCGGCCGGAGACCGAGCAGTCCGCGGTCTTCGGGGTCCAGGCCTCGCTGAGGCGGCGGTCGCCATCGTAGGCGAAGCACTGGTAGTCGGCCTTTGCCGTCCCGCCTTGTGTGGTGGCGTCGAAGATGGAGGTGACGTTGCCGGCGTCGTCCTGGGTGAACTTCAGCTCCTGCGGCATGTAGCCGTGCACGTCGTCGGTGACGAAGGCGCGGGTCAGGCGGCGGGTGCCCTCCTCGTAGTCCCAGTTGAGGTAGGCCTTCTTCGACGAGGACGCCCCGTCCATGCCCACAGTGAGCTGGCGCAGATCACCTTGCGGGGAGAAGGCGGCACCCTGCAGGTAGCCGGTGGTGCCCTTGGCGGTGAGCTGCCCTCCGAGTGCGTTGTAGGTGTAAGAGACTCCCTCCGCGGCGAGGCCGCCGACTGCCGGGGCGGAGTACTGGCTGATCGAGCCGTCGAGGTTGTAGCCGGTGGAGAACGACAACTTGTTCGCCACGTACTTGTCGGCTACCAGGGGTTCCGTGTCGGGCAGGATCAGCTGGTTGCCGGTCGCGTGGTACATGGCGTCAAAGGCCGTGACCTTTTCGGTGTACGCCTTCCCGGCCACACCGCCGTCGTATCGGGTGGCGGTGTCCTGCTGTCCCTTGGCGACCTGGTCGTAGCCCCAGGTGGCAAGTTTGTTGGCGTCGGTCTTGTCGGCCTGCCACAGGTCCGTCTTGCGGCCGAGGTCGTCGTAGGCGTACAGCAGCTTCTTCGACTGGTCGTCGTTCGGTGTGGTGCTGAGAGTCTGGTCGAGGCTGTTGTACTCGGTGACCGTCTTGCCCTTGTCGGGGTCGGTCGCCGTGACCTGGCGCCCGAAGAGGTCGTAGGTGTACGACCACTTCGTCTGGTCAGGACCGGTGATCGTCTCCTGCTGACCGGCGCGGGTGTAGGTGTAGTCGGTCGTGGTGAAGTCCGTGCCGGTCGGCTTCGGGCCGGCGTACTCCCGGCGCTGGGTGGTCTGGCCGAGCGCGTTGGTGACCACGGCGGTCGCCTGGCCGCCGGCGGGCGCGCTGCTGGCGACGGTGTCACCGGTGTAGGTGGTGTCGGTCGTCCAGCGGGTGACGCCGTGCACCTTCGTCACGGCCTTGGTCGCCCGGGCCGCGCCGTCGTACGTGGTGTCCGTCTGGGTGGGTGCTTGGCCTCCGTCGATCTCTGCGGCCTGGGAGCTGGGCGGTGAGGTGCTGTCCCAGATGTCGGACTGTTGGCTGACCGCCAGGCCGCGCGCGTCGTAGAGGGTCAGGGAGATCAGTCGGCCGCCTTGCGGGGTCGGCGTCTGGGTCTGGCGGCTGCGCAGCAGGGAGTCGTAGAACTCGTATGTCGTGTTGTAGCCGGATCCGTCGTTCTTGAGGGTCGCGGTGGACACCCAGGGCATGCCCGTGCCGGTGACGTGGTAGGCGTAGACGTAGTTCGGGGTCTTGCTGAGCACTTTGGAGCGGTTGGGCAGCCAGAGTTTGGTGATGCGGCCGAGGCTGTCGTACTCGCTCTCGGTGACCTTGTTGTTGGGGTCGGTGGCTTTCACGGTCGCGCCGGTCGCGAAGTCCAGCGCCGCGGTGGTTTTGAAGTGCTTGGCGTCTTCGGCCGACGTCGCGGTGAGCGGTCCTGCGTCTGTCGGGACGTAGGTGACGGAGGACACCGTCAGGTCGTTGGTGTTGGTGATGGTCTTGGGGCGTCCGAGGGTGTCGTAGGTGGTCCCGGACACCTTCTGCCAGGTGGGGGTGTCGTCGCTGCCGTACCCCTTGGCGCGGCCGGTCCAGGTGGCGTCGCCCTTGGTGGGCTTCTGGGATGCCGACCAGGTGGTGGTGGCGTCGTAGAGGGTGGCGGTGTCGGAGACGACGTCACCCGCGTGCTTGGAGTCGGCGGGCAGGTCGAGGGCCGAGTCCGTGGTCGTGCACGGCTTGGTGACCTTGCGGGTGCGGGAGACGAGGGAGTTGATGCCCTTGTCGTCGTTGCGGGCGTACCAGGTACGGGTGCACGTCTCGTCGCCGGTGACGGAGTCGTCGCCCTCGTCCTCGACGGTCTCGGCCATGCCGTAGTCGTCGTAGGTCGTCTTCACCGTGTGCACGCGGTCGTACGGGGTGAGCTTGCTGGTGATGTGGGTGCGGGCGTGGGTGGCGGCGGTGCGTACGTAGTACGCCTCGGTGTCCGCGTACGACTTGTGCTGGGTCGCGGTCTTCTTCGACCAGGGGTCGTTGACGGTTCCGCCGACTTCCGTGTCGCCGTCGTAGGTCACCGACTCGCGGGTGAAGCCCGCGTACTGCTCGGAGTCGGTGATCTCGTCGGCTTTGATGCCGGAGACCTTGGCGGTTTTGCGCTTGTCGGGGTCGGGCGTCTTGCCGTCCGGGCCGAGTACGCGGTCACCGTTCATGCCGCGCAGGTAGAGCGTGGTCTGCTTGCTCTGCGTGCCGGTGGAGACGCCGGTGAGGTGGGTGACCTGCTGGTAGCCGCGCCAGATGGACCAGGTGCGCTCCTTGGCCGGGGTCAGCGGGTCCTCGTCGTAGTGCCAGGCACCGCCGCCCGTGTACTGGTAGCTGTGCTGTACGGCTTCCGAGCCGCCCTGGGGGTCGGTGGTGGACACGGAGCTGACCGGGTACTTCTGGAACCAGTCGAGCTTGGGGTCTTTCTCACCGTTGGGTGACCAGTACACCGGGTAGCAGCGCCTGGTGTTCTCGTCCAGCTTCGGCTTGCTGCCGCCTGCGGTGCAGTCCGCCTCCTTGTAGGAGACGATCGTCTGCGCTCCCGTCTCGGAGGTGACTGTCTTCAGGCGGGGCTTGTTGAGCGGCAGGATGTCGTCGCTCGCGCCGTCGACGCGGTTGGGCAGCATCACATGGCTGAACGTCACCGGGTCCAGCGAGAGGTCGGTCCCGCGCTTGCCGGTGTGCTTGATCTCGTCGAGCCAGAGGGACTGGTCGGTGGAGTCACCGGTGTCGCCGGGGTCGAGGTAGAGCTGCTTGAGGGACCAGACGTCCACCGGCTCGAAGGCGGGGGTGGATGCCGCCGCGTGCCAGGCGTAGGTGGTGATCGCCGTCAGCCTCTTGCGGGTGAAGAACGCCGGGCCGACGTTGCCGGTGCACTTGTCCCCGTCCTTGCATACGGAGTCGAACGGCACGTCCGGCCAGTTGTCCCGGGTGTCCTTGGTCAGGGAGTCGCAGCCGCTGCCCGAGGCCAGGCAGCGCTCGGCGTAGTCGAAGACCACCTTGTCGGAGGCGGCCGGGGAGCCGGAGAAGAGGGCGCCGGCGCGCTGGCCGTAGCGGATCTCTTTAAGGTAGCCGCCGCGGACGTAGTCGGTGCCGGTGTTGTCGTTGCCGAGCATGTCGTAGTTGTTGTGCTCGGCGGTGTACCAGTACGACTCGGCGTTCCCGTGGGTGTCCTCGACATAGTCGAGGTTCCAGCGCCAGCCTTGTGTCTTGTGCCGGGCGGAGAAGGAGTCACCGCTGCTGTAGCCGGGTTCGCCCTCGTCGTCGCCGAAGACGGGCACCGTCCACACCGACTGGGTGCGGTCGTCCGAGCCGGCCCCGTCGAGCTTGTTCAGGCCGAACACGTACTTGGTGCCGTCACCGGTGACGACGGTCCAGTACTCGCCGTCGTCGTCACCGTTGTCGGCACCGGTGGAGTGGGTGACGGTGGAGGCGTCATCGTCCTTCAGACGCCACTTGCCACTGGTGTCGTCCTTGACCAGTTCGGTGGCTTTGCCGTTCAGGACGAGGGAGGCGTTGTCGTACTTCCAGCACAGGTCGTACTTGCCGTCCTGGCCGTCGTCGTCGCAGGAGCCGTACTTGCGCTCGATGAAGGACGAGGTCAGGTCGAAGCCCGTGCCGACCTGGCTGCCCTGGTTGTTGGTGTTGGACGTCTGTCCGTCGACGGCGCCGGAGTCGTACGAGATCGACAGGTTCGGCTGGGGGCCTGCCGCGGCCGGGGGCACGCGCAGGGGGTAGGACCAGGTGAAGGACCCGGACGAGCCGCCCGCCTCCCACGTCGAGGACGCGGACAGCGGCGTCGCCTTGTAGTCACCGGCGCCGGACTGGGCGCCCGCCGCGACAGCGAGCAGCATCGGGTGGGCGCCGGCGGAGAAGGAAACCGGCGCCGAAATGCTGTCTTTCTCCCGGTGGTTCACCGTGTCGAGGGGCAGTCGGCTGTGGCACTTCGCAGCGGTCGGATCCTTCAGGGCGCAGTCCGCCAGGCGCGTGACCTGCAGACGGCCGGCCCAGTCGCCGCCGTAGGCTGAGGCGAAGGCCGAGTAGTCGACGCCCAGTCGCGCCGTTCCTCCAGCCCGCGGGCCGGTGACCTTGAGGACCACTCCCCTGACGCCCAGTTCGGCGGTCGTCTTCTGGTCGAGGACCTCGATGGTGACGGACTTCGCCTGCCTGCCCTTGCCGGGCGCGGTGACGGTGACCGGCAGGGAACCCGGAGCCGCCTTGGCCGTGCCCGTGCCCGTGCCGGGAACAGTCAGCGACGCCTTGCCCGCCTTCGGCCAGACGGTCTTGCGCTGTTGGTCGTGGCGGGCCCGGGCGGCCGCCATCCGGTCGGCCTCGGCGGCCTTCTTCACCTCCGCCGCGTTCTTCTTGTTCACCTTGGCGGTGAAGGGGCTGACCCTGGTGGCATGCGGGGCCTTCAGGTGAGGACGTCCCAGAGGGTCGGTGTCCGCGGCGATCGCGACGGGGGTGAGCAGGCCCGGCAGAAGAGCCAGGCCAGTGGTCACTGCGATACGACGAGACCAACGTGTTCTGTCTCTGCCCCTGCGGCCTGATGTCGGCCTGGGTATGCCAAAGGAGTTCATGGCGGTTCTTCCTACGCGGCGTCCGGCTGTGTCAGGCGGGACGCGTGCCGTTGAGGAGGATGAAAGGAAAGTGAGGTGGGGTTTGTCAGGCAGCCGGATGCCGGGCGGTCCGGTCACAGAGCGAGCCGCCCGGCACCGCGGGTCAGGTGCCGTCCGGTGTGTCCAGCACCTGGGTGAGGACCTGATCGAAGTTCAGCGCCCCGGTCCATACCCGCAGGGACTCCAGCGAGCCGGGCAGGTAGTGCCCCGTGGATCCGCCGGCCGTTCCCCTGCCCGCCGACAGCGCGCCGGTACCCTGCTGGACCGCGGAGAACCCGGAGTCGTCATCGCCGGGCTGCTCTGTCCCGCCCACGTACAGGTGCAGTCGGCCGAGCCGGTCCTCGGTCTTCGACGCATCGGCCGGGTCGGTCCACTGCCACGACTCCTGCGCGTCGAACACGCCCGTGACGTCCACCCCGGTGTTCACCTGGGCGGAATCGGCAGCTGCCACTTCAGCGCTCTGCGTGACCTTGCCGTCCGATCCGACGGCGGTGCGCGTGAACTTCCACTGGTAGGTGTCGGCTGCGGGCTTGACCACCCACAGCGCCCAGGAGGACTCACCGCCGATCGCCTGCCCGGCCACCTGAGCCTGATAGCCGACCGGCTTGGTCGCCAGCTTGTCGGCATCCAGCTTCACGTGAGCCGAAACGGTGAACGAGCCGGTCTCGTCGACCACCGGGCCGTTGGCCGAGGCATAGCCCGACGTCCCGTCCAGAACAAGGGCATTGTTGTCCTCGTTTAGCACTGCACCGCTGGGGGACAGCGCCAGCGCCGGCGCGGGGTAGGAAGTGACTTCCTTGACCTGGGTTCCGGTGGAAGCGGTGGCATCCCAGTCCGCGACGAGCTCGTCGTCCGCCACGCCGGCCTGCGTCAGTTGCGCCTCCTGCGCAACCTGCTCCGCAGTGAGCGGGTACTGCCACACAGAGGCCTCATCGATACGGCCGCGGAAGTTCTCTCCCCCGACCCCACCGACCAGCGAACGGCCGAACTGCAGGCCGGAAGTGGATGTCCACGGCTGGTAGGCGGAGGACAGATCGTTCAGCACCACCGGATTGCCTTGTGGGCGCCCGTTGACGAACAACTGGATGGTGTCGTTCGTCTTGTCGGTATCACCCTTGTTATCGAAGACGGCTGCCAGATGCGTCCACACGTTCAGCGGCGGCGGCCCGGCATCGGCGATCGACCGGAGGTAGACCGGGTTCTCCTTGACGTCGGCGGCCGTGCGGTTGAACACCCACTTCTTGTAGCTCGGAGAGTAGTACAGCGTGAACGCCGAAGCTTGGGCGCCTGGGGCCGACAGCACTACGTGCGTCTGTGTCGTGTCGGTCAGGTAGACCCAGGCGGAAACGGTGAAGGAGTCCTTGGTGTTCACCGCCGGCGCCGCGGTGGCCGCGTAACCATCACGCGTGGTGTCGGTGTTGCTGTCGTTGAGGTAGAGCGAGTAGTCGGACTCTCCACGGCGTCCCAGAGAGGACCAACCGGCGTGCGAGGTGTAGAGGGTGGCGTCGTGCCTGGTGCCCTCCGTGGCGGTGTCCTTGGCGACGGTCGTTCCCGAACCCGGGGCTGCGTCGTCGAAGTGCCAGCGGCCGACCGCCCCTTCTGCGGGGGCTACCTTGAAAACGAACTCCGCGGGCGTGCCCCACCGGTTGTGGACATCCTTGGCCCGCACTGAGAGCACCTGAGTACCGGCGAGCGGTGGTTTCACGTCCTTGACCTCGACATTGAGACCACCGGATACCTGCTTCGCAGGCGTGGACAGCAACTTCCACTCATAGGCGGTGTTGTCGGTGTGCCCATTGGTGATGTCGGCCGTGTTGGGCTGGAAGGTGAAAGAACCGGGCACTCCTGGGCCGCCGTTGCCGGCACACAGTTCAGCGGTGCATTCGGTATAGGGAGAGCCGGCAGTGATACGGGGGGCCTTGGGCGCGCTTGAGTCGATCTTGAAGTAGCACCAGGAGCTGTAGGGCGACCACAGGTCGCCGCTTTTCCCGCTGTATGACCAGTGCGACTGGGTTCGCGCCTTGTACCGGTACAGGCCACCGTCAGCGCGATCGGTGGTGCGCATCTTCTCGAGGGTCTCATCGGGATCCCAGCCCGTGTCGGGCCTGTGCCCTGTCCACACCTGGTGCCAGGCTGCATCGTCACCGCGTTCGACCACGTACTCGGCCTGCAGCGAGCCTTCTTCGTCGCCCTTGTGGGCCTCGACCTGCGTCTGGACGCGGGCCTGGACCATCGGATCGGTTCGGGTGACGATCAGTGGATCGGAGGAGGACTTCTCACAGTAGGCGGTAGTGCCATTGCCGGGGATGACACCGACGCTGGTCGGCACACCGGGCTTGTAGGCGAAGGTGACCTGGAGTTCGGCGCTGTCGTCGAAGCGCTTCCACGCGCGCGGGTCGCTCTCGTCCTTCGCGCGCAGCATCAAGGTGAGGCGGCTCATCTTGCCGTCCGCGAAGGAGCGGACGGTGCTCGTAAGATTCTCGTCCGGCTCATCGGGGTTGTCGTTGAACTCGATCCACGAGTCCGGCTGGTCGGGGCTGCACAGACTGCCGCGGCCGGCCGAGACGTAGCGGTCGCCCATCAAGTCCAACTGTCTGGGGCCCGGCCACCTGGTGCCCTCGGAGATGTTGTCGGTGCGGACCAGGTCCACCCAGTGGGGGTCGCAGTTGAACGACCAGGTCTCATGAGCCCGAAAGGTGGCGTCCAGAACATGCTTGCCGGCCAGCTTCGTGGGCGCGAACTCGAAGTACATACGGTCGACGTAGCCGCCACCGCAGTAGTAGCCGTCAGCGGTTCCGCACTTGCCGACGCCCTTGTCCCCGTCGAACATCCAGAACTTGTCGCCGTCCGAGGAGAGCTTCGTGCGCTCTGAGACGCCCAAGCCGATGGAGGGGTCGATGTAGACGGGGTAGACGGTGTCCTTGCCGCGCAGCAGACCCAGGTCCGGGTGCACGGCCACGGCATCGTCGTCGACCTTCACCGGCAGCACCGCGGTGGCATCACCCTGCCCGGGCTGTGATGGGTCATCCTGCGGTTGACCGTCTGCGGGCTTTCCGGTGCCCGTACGCATCAGCTGCGTCTGCGGGCCTGCGGCGCTGTCACCGGCCGAGTCCCACATCTGGCCGGCCGGGCCACGGAACACGGCGTTGCCGTTCTCATCGATGGCGCGCAGACCACCGCCGACTCCAGGCACTACGGACAGGCCGTCGCCGGACGCGGTCAGTTTGACCTGTTCTAGCGCCGGGTTCTGTGCCGCCTCGGGCGTCTTGACGACGAGAACTTCTCGGTAGCTCTCAGACGTGGCTGTCAGCTGCAGGTCCACCCCGTCGAAGACGTCGGCATAAGTCGCTGTCGCACCGTTCAGGGTCGGTGTCGGCAGGTCTCCAGGCCAGCCAAGGGTGACAGATCGTCCGTCCTTGCCCAGCTGGATCATGTTCGTTCCTGAACCGCCGCCGGAGAAGGACAGGTTCACGACCGCGCCCTTGGGCGCTATCCGGCCGTCCTCACGGCGCTCCAGTGCAGGATCGACCGTCCCCCAGCTGCCATCCTTCTCCTCCACCCGCTGGGGGGTGGAGGACTGCGTCAGTGTGAAAGAGCCGTCCGGGTTCGCCTTGGTCGTGGAGTACTCGGTGCGGTCCGCTGTCACCTCCACCGGCTCCCCTGACGCCTGAGCCCGGGTGGATGCGGTGATCTCATTCACCGGCCCGGACCCTGCTGCCGACGCGTGGGCCGCCGGCAGCGCTGCGGCAGGCAGTCCAGGCAGTGCTGACAGGATGAGCGAGGCCATGGCGCCGCCCAGGAGACAGGCGCGTGCTCTTCGTGCCCTCCGTGCTGGCGGCAGGCCAGCCCCATGAGGCTTCACGAAATCCCCCCGTATATGGATCTTGTAAAGGTCTCGAAAAGTAAAAAGGTAGTGACCGTACACGGTCAACAAAATGTGTGGTTGCTCACAAGAGAGGTCCTGACCTGCACAGTTGGATTCAGCCACCTGGCCCGCAGCCTCGCGCCAGGTCATTCACAGGAACCTTGCGCCACCCGGTTCACCCAGAAGATGTGCCGATGCGGCGACGCCGACAGCGCGACGAAGGGAAAGGGCGTGAAGCCTCCCAGGCCGTGCAGGGGCGTCGAGCGTGCTGGCCTGTGTGGATCCCCATGCGTGGGTGACGTGCAGCGGTCAAAATGGATGATGGAAAAGAACCTGGGCAGCCGATGAACTGGTGGCGGAGCTGGAGCAGCTGCGGACAGAGAACCGGCAGCTGCATCAGGCGCTCGCCTCGCACGCGGTGATCGATCAGGCCATCGGCGTCCTGGTCGTGCTGGGCCAGATCAGCCCCGCCGACGGATCCAGGGTGCTGCGAGAGGTCTCCCAACACACATCAAACTCGCCGCCGTCGCGGAACAGGTCCTCAAACACGCCCAGGGCGCTGCCCTGCCCGACGTCCTGCTCGGGGAACTGCGCGCGGCCCTGACCCGCCACACTGCCGTCGACCGGCCCCTCTGAGCGACGGCGGCCGGCCGCTCTACAGAGGGCGACGCCCAAAGCAGGTGCCATGGCATGCGCCTGGCTCAGCGGGACCCACGCCACCAGCGCGTGAGCGGGGCCCGCCACATTGTCCTGCTCAGCCGGGGAGGTAGCAGCGAATGGTAGTGCCGTCGGGGCCGGTGTGAGCGCGGACAAGGTCGGCGAGTTGGTGGACGAGAAGGAGGCCACGGCCGCCGGGCTGCGTGGGATTGGGCGGGCGGCGGCCGGCCAAAGGATCGTTGAGTTGTCCGCCGTCGTGGACCTCGCAGACAATCCGGTTGCTCTCGGCCCAGATGCGCAGTGTGCCCGAGCCGGCGCCGTGGACGACGCTGTTGGTGGTCAGCTCCGCCACCGCGAGTTCCAGATCTCCCAGGCTCACGCCGGACACGCCCAGGAACCGCGCCTGGGAGACGGCGAAGTCGCGGGCACCGGGCAGTGTTTGGGCGGCGAAAGGGCAGGTCGCGGCGGAGAGTGGGGCCAGCAGGGGCTCGTTGTAGCGGGCGATGATCTGCTCGGGGCTGTAGGCGGCGGAGGACGTCTCTCCATCAGCGTCGAGGATGAGCGGATGGGTCGCCAGGGCGTCGCTGAGCGCCTGCTTCTCCAGCTGCCCGGCATCGTAGGGGCACAGGATGGTTACCGCGCGCCCGGTGAAAGCAGCGTTGATCAGGGCTTCGTGCTGGACGCACGCCGGGTACTCGACGGCGGAACGACCCTGCCATATCGGCTCGCCGATGATGCGGACCCGGCGGGCGCTCGACTCGGCGTCCGCGAACTTGCGCAGCACGCCGGGGATGATGCGGCCGGGGTTGCGGCCGGCCTGGGTCATGTCGATGAAGCGCACCTCCGCCGCTCGCTCACCCAGCCCCTCGCGAATCAGCTCCAGGCGATCCGGCGGAGCGGCGACGGCTGCGGGCTCACCGGCGTCCAGCCCTTCCCTCAGGAAGGGAACCGTCCCCGCGATGTACTGGTCCCGGTCTCGGTAGAAGAGCGCCGGGTGAACGAACGACTCGTGCGAGGTGGCTGTGCTCATCACGCCGCCACCTCGATCGCGGCGATCCCCGGCCAGAAAAGCTCAAGGATGCGCGGCAACTGCGCCGGAGGGCGGTGAAGCACGATCCGCCGTCCCTCGGACAGACGGTGGGCGGTTACCGCCAGGTCCGTCACACCAGCCACATCCACGAATTGCACGCGAGACAGATCCACATGCAGCACATCCGTGTGACGCTCGGCCAGTTCCTTCAGCGCCTGCTGCCAAACGGTCCGTGTGTTCATGCTGATCTCCCCGATTGCCCCCAGCCCGGAGCTGTCAGGCAACGGAATGATCTGCAGCACCGCGCCACGTGGCGGCGGGGTGGAGGGCCCGCCCACAACATGTGGGACATCCACGACCTTCCCCCCAGTTCCTCGGGCTTGGCCACACGGCGGCCCTTCGATCACCTCGCACGATACCGGTCAGGCCAAGCGAAGAGATGCAGCGTGCGGTCCTCTCACATCTGGCGCACCCTCTGAGAGTCCCGGGTCGCATGTTGACCTTCGACCAGTCAGGTCAGACCGCAGGGCTGAGCACGGCCGGCATGGTTCCCCGTTGAGGCAAGCTGGAGGCGGGTCATGCGGCCTACTCCGCTGAAGTCTGCTCGTCATGGCGACACTGCTGACCCACGCTGGAAGGCAGGGCGAGCTCAGGAGTCGAGGCCAAGTTCGGCCCAGACCGTTTTGCCGGGATGACACGGGGTGACGCCCCAGCATCGGGCGAGTCGTTCGAGGAGCTGCATACCAAAGCCGCCGGGCTCGGTGGTCGAAGTGGCCCGTTTACGGGGCCAGCGGTCGCTGGAATCGCTCACGGCTATGCGCAGCCACCGCCCGTTCCAGGTGAGCCGGATCAAAGGCGGGCCGGAGCCGTGGCGGATGGCGTTGGTGATCAGTTCCGAGACGAGCAGCTCGGCGGTCTGGATTATCCGGTGCTCGCGCAGCGGGCCGCCGAAACTCTCCACGCAGTCGCGGACCCAGTGCCGGGCAGCCGTGATGCTCGCCGTGACTGCGGGGAAGCGCGACTCACAGGATGGGATGGTCGATTCGCCGTTCACAAGGTTCCTCCAGCGCGGGTGGCCCTAGGCCGCCGCCGACCGGCGCTGCGCGCAGCCGGTGGCAGCCACTGGTCGGGTTACCCCTACCTGTCTGGTGAACCATCTGTGTCTGCCAGGTGACCGGCAGGTCCTGTGAAGGCCCTCCGCCGAGAGATCGATGTGCTGGTGGTGGCGGGTTGGAGGGGGCTGGCAAAATCAGGTCCCGTCACAGGAAGAGAGGTCACGCCGGTCCCGCTGCCGCCGCGGCCCGAGGGCGAGGGAGCCCGCATGGAACAGGTTTCGGACGTGGAGATTCCACTCGACCGTGATGTGTTCCTGCGGACTTTGGTGCGTGAGCTGGCGACGTCGCTGGAGTCGGTGATCGGTCTGGAGGAGGCGTCCGGCTACGTCAGCCTGGTGGGGCAGGCCGTCGGCACGCAGATCGACGAGATGTACCTCAAGGCGCTGGGAGCCGACCGGCTCACAGGTGAGCAGGTCGCTGAGACACTCGTGGATCTCAAGCGCCGCATCAACGGTGACTTCTACGTCATCGAGCACGACGAGAAGAAGATCGTGCTGGGCAACCGGGTGTGCCCGTTCGCCGAGAAGGTGGTGGGCCGGGAGTCGATGTGCATGATGACGTCCAACGTCTTTGGCACCATCGCCGCCCGCAACCTGGGCTACGCGCGGGTGGAGCTGGAGCAGACCATCGCGCGCGGCGACGCGGGCTGCCGCGTGGTGGTGCACCTGGTCTCCGACGTGGACATCGAGACGGTGAGTGGCCGTGAGTACTTCGGTGACCGGGCTGTGGCTCCATGACCCTTGGCCTCTTCCGGGCCATCACCAAACCGCTGCCCCATCCGGTGCTTCTCTGCGGGGTCGACGGCCGCGTGCTGGCCGCCAACCCGGCTGCCTGCCGCTGTGACGACCGGCTGCACCCGGGCGCTAGCGTGTTCGATCTGCGGCCCGACGACACGTCGTGGCTGCGGCAGCAGCTGGCTGTATGGCTGCGCAGCGGCAGCCCCGTACCGGGCGCGCTGGTCATCAAGGACGCTGACGGCCGCATGCGGCGATTTGGCTGTCACGGGGCGCGGGCCACGTGGTGGGACGGGCCGCAGCCGGCCCTGCAGCTGCATCTCGTCGAGGCCGGGGCGTCCGACCAGTTCGTGGTGCTCAGCCAGCAGGTGGAAAGGCTGAACCGGGAGGTCGCCTTCCGCCGGGCCACCGAAGTGGACCGAGCGCGGTTGCTGGCCGCTGAACAGGCCGCCCGTGCCCAGTTGCAGCACTTGTACGACCTGACCGCCGCCCTTGCCGGTGCGATCACACTGGCCCAGGTGTCCCGCGTCGTCAGTGAGGTGGCGCCGGCGGCCCTGGGGGCCACCGCGGCGGAGCTCTATCTGCACTCGGTGCGGCTGGTGCCGCCCCTGCAGCCAGGTGATAACGGCCTTCCGGCTGACGCGGGAGGCTGGACCGACCTGGACCGGCCTTCTTCCTCGGACGCCACGCCCCCCCGTGGGGCCGCGGTTGCGGTTCCGCTGGCGCTGGCGCTGGAGGCGGACGGTATCCAGCTGGGCATGCTGATCGTGTACGGCTCACACAGCTCTACCGCTCCTCAGCATGTGACGGCTGTGGCCCAGCAGATCGCTCAGGCGTTGCGCCGAGCGGGGCTGCACGAGCACGAGCACCGGGTCGCCGAACGTCTACAGCTCAGCCTGCTGCCCCAGCTGCCCCACCTGCCCGGACTGGAGGCGGCCACCTGCTACGCCCCGGGCAGCGACCTGCTATCGGTCGGCGGCGACTGGTACGACGTCTACGACGTGGACGCCGATCACATCGGCCTGAGCATCGGCGACGTCGCCGGCCACGGACTGCACGAAGCAACCGTCATGGCACAGATCACCGCCGCCCTGCGCAACATCGTGCCGCGCTGCGGCACCGACCCCAGCGCTGTCCTGGACGAACTCAACACCTTCTTGGGGCGCTACCATCCGAACCGCATGGCCACCGCCTGCTACCTGGTCTTCAATCGCCGGACGCGCACTTTGACCTACGCCGGCGCCGGCCATCCGCCGCCGCTGCTCATCCACGCCGACGGCACCAGCGCCTACCTCAACCACGCCACCTCACCGCCTCTCGGACCCATTCGCAACATTCGCTACCGACAGGCCGACATCACTGTGAGCGAGAACGACACCCTGCTGCTGTACACCGACGGGCTGATCGAGCGCCGTCGCGAGGACCTCGCCATAGGAATGGAACGGCTGACCGAGTTCGCCCGCACCACCAGTGGCCTGGACATCGCCGAGCTGTGCGAGCGGTTTCTGCACCACCAGCCCGAGGCCGCATTCCCCGACGATCGGGCCCTGCTCGCAGTCCGATTCCCCTCACCCGCCTGACCGGCCCTCCACCCAGCACAGTGGGGCCGAAGGCGCACCGAGAACGGCGGTGGGCCCTGGCCCTCGGCAGGTACTCGGCCCATCCGGCCAGGTCGGAGCGTTTGACGGTCTCCCGGGAGCGTCCCGCATTCCACCGGCGTGGAATCCACGATCCACACGTCGTCGCTCCATATGGAGGTGTCGGGGGCCAGCAGCCGGGTCACCCGCCACAGCAGCTCGGCGGCCTTGCGTAGGCGCTTGTCGTAGCCGGGCTGCCTCGGCAGGTAGGGGAACAGATGCCACAGGTGGGAGCGGGCGTGGCGAAGCCACTTGGCGTCGGAGGTGAAGCCCAGCATGGCCTGCATCATGGCGAGAGTGACCAGTTCGGCGTCGGTCAGCTGCGGCACGATGCCTGCTGCGGGCCGCCACGGGGCGATATGCGGTGGTGCCTTCAGCAGGTCATCGGTCTTCACATAGAGTGCGGTGGCGAGGGAGTCCAACTCTGTCTTCACCCACCGACGTTGGACTCGCGCAGCCGATCCCTGGAAGTCGATCATTCAGGTGGTACGGCTGCTACTGCTCCTTGGCGGGGGGCCGTCGCACCTCGAAGTGGAAGCATCCGTATTCCAGTGCCCTGACGTGTACGAGCACCACGTCCGGATCGTTGAACGCATCGTCGAAGGCTGCATCGAAGCCGGTCGTGGCGTCGGCCGGAATCTCCAGAAGGCGGCCGCCTGCGATATGGCCCCGGGCGTCATAGCGGCGCACGGTACGCAGGGCGCCCGGCCGAGCGAAGGGGTAGTTCTCGCCGGGAGTGGACCCGCCGCAGTCATCGGCATGGATGAAGACGGGACCCTGTTCGTCGTACGCGCCGGGATCTGTACCCCTCGTGGCGGCCCAGCGACGCAACGGGGCGTACGAAACAAGGGCGATCCGCTCGCCGAGCGTGGTGGGGCGCAAGCAGCAGCGCAGCGGAGAGCCCACGTCCTCGCCGGTGGCGATGTACGGAGCGCAGGGACGGCCCGCGTCGTCGACAGCCCGCAGTTCCTTCAGGATGGTTGTGTCGATGGGGAGCACGGTGTATCTGGTCATGTGCCCATGCTGGATTTGAGGCACGGGCGGGTGCTGGCAGGAAACGGACGTCACGAATGGTGCGCGCCCACGCAGAAGGCTGGCCGGAAAGTCACATCCGCTGAACACAGGCCGCCTACGATCGCCGACCCCTTGGAATCGGCCAGCGCCCCCAAGGGGCCCCGAGGTTATCGAACAGCTCCAGGATGCCGACTGGAAGCTCGCAGACTCCCCCGCGGCGCGATGGCAGTGAAGGCGGTAGCACAGGACGGACTGGCGGCCAGGAAACATGAGAGGGGCCCCGCTGGCGCCGGGCCCCTCCTTCGTAGCGGGGACAGGATTTGAACCTGCGACCTCTGGGTTATGAGCCCAGCGAGCTACCGAGCTGCTCCACCCCGCGTCGGTGGTATCACCCTACACGGGGCGAGGAACGCGAGCGCACCCGCCCTGAGCAGCTCGTCGCCTCCCGGTTCGCCGCCCGCCGGTACGCCGACGGCACCTCCAGGCGGCCCGGGGGGGGCCGGGTGGTCACGCGACTCCGACCAACGACCTCACCTGGCTGCGCGGCATCCATACCGGTCGGCAAGCTGCGCCAGGTCGTGGTCGGCCGCGGTTTGCGTTGCCCGCTGATGGGGCGCCAGTAGCTCGTGGGTCCTGCGGGTCAAGGCTTACGCGGGCGCCCGTCCGAGGATCCCGGGCGATAACTGAGCAGGTCTCCTGGCTGGCACTGCAAGACTTCACAGATCCGGGTGAGGGTGCTGAACCGGATCGCCTTGGCGCGTCCGTTCTTGAGCACGGACAGATTGACGTTGGTCACGCCGACGCGGTTGGCGAGTTCGGTGAGGGTCATGCTGCGCTCGCTGAGCAGCCTGTCGAGGTGGACTTCGATGTCATGACCTTCGTGGTCGTCCGCGGCAGCCATCAGACCAGCCCTTCGAGGTCTTCACGCATGGACACACCTTGGCGAGTGATCCGTGCGAAGGTCAGAACACCGAGACCGGTCAGAACAGCCAGGTACGGAAAGTTCCACATGCTCAGCACGCTCCCGGCCGAGAAGTCCACGTCCTCGGCCAGCGCCGCAAGCAGGGCCGCCCTGGCATTCGCCTCGGCGAACTCGACGACCAGGCTGCCGACAAGCAGCCACCAGCCGACCAGGCGAAGCCGGGACGCCGTACGCGCGGTGTAAACACCCTCCCGCGCCGCTCCCCGCAAGAACCGGTGCAACAGGTACAGGCCGCTAATCAGGAGCAAACTCGACGGCAGGCTGCTGAGCGCGTCCAGGATACGCAAGTGTGCGTCGGGCGCTTCTGCGCAGTAACGCGGGATCGAGTCGACCTGCGCCCCACTCTCGGCGGCGAAGCCGCCAGGCGTGGCGGAACTGCTGCTCGACTCGTCGGCGATGCAGACGCTGAAGCCTCCCCAACTGCCATGTACGACCGAGACGACGAGTCCTGTTATCGCAAGGGCCAACAGAATGCGCAGGACCACGGACACGACCGTGGCCATGGGCTCGAGCATCTTCCGGTCTTCCGTCATGGAGTGTCCCCGCCTCACATATCGATTATCGATGGTATCGAGAAACGATAAGGCCCGTGGATAGGCGAAGCAACCCCGAGGTGGTGGCCCGGACGGCGCCGACCCGACCCTCCGTACGCAGAACCGACCGCACGGTGGGCTGTGCGGCTGCGCGGGCAGGGCATGTCCGCGCAGGACATCGCCGACCGCGCCGGCCTTCCGTGACCCTGGTCCGCCGCATCCTCCGAACCCCGGCACACGGCACCAGGGCCCGGGACGTCCCCCGCACCACCGCGGACGCCATCCTCGGCATCCCGCTCCCCGGCCGCCGCGACACCGGCGCCCCCGGCCTGACCGACTCCGAGGATGCGTCCCGGCTGCTCGCCGACCTGGCACGTGCCGGATGGCCAGCCACCACACTCGCCAAGCGCCTGGACATCAACCCCGCACCGTCGCCGAAGTCCGCGTCAAACGCCCCCGCCTCCACCTCGACCTGGCCTTGCGGAGACGCCGCCTGCACCGCGACCTGATCAGCCTCGATCCCGCCCGCTACGGCATCCACCCCACCGACAGCGCCCGCACCCGCGCCGCAACCGCCCGACGTACCACAGCGATCCAAGTCGGNAGCCTCGATCCCGCCCGCTACGGCATCCACCCCACCGACAGCGCCCGCACCCGCGCCGCAACCGCCCGACGTACCACAGCGATCCAAGTCGGGTAGCCTCCAGAGGTTTCGGACCTCCGTCCTTGAGGTGTGTTCCAGGGCGTGCCGCAGCCGCAGTGTGACGGGGTCATCACGCGTCGGGCTTTCGGGGGAGGTGAGTTCTGCGATGGCGTGGTCGAGTTCGGTGATATGCGTGGTCAGCGCGGCGGTCTGAAGGCGGGACAGCGCCGGCGGGGCGTCGAGCGGGCGCTGAGCCGGGGCGCGGGCGGTGGTCAGGCGGGGCAGGTGGGCGCTGGCGCGGCGGGCATTGGGACAGGTCAGCACGTGGTCA
>NZ_JAJSZC010000080.1:0-31348 GCF_036815105.1 Streptomyces sp. IBSBF 3136 | reverse complement strand
CCCCCGACCCGGCCCGGGTCGACTTCTTCTTCGACCCCGCCTGCCCCTTCGCCTGGATCACCTCCCGCTGGCTGCTGGAGGTCGAACGCACCCGCCCGCTCGACCTCCGTTTCCGCGTCATGAGCCTGTACCTGCACAACACGGGAAACGAACTGCCCGACTGTTACCGGGACCTGGTCGACCGGTCGATCGGCCCGGTGCGGGTCGCCGCGGCCGCCGCCGAGCGGCACGGCGCGCCCGTGCTGCGCGACCTGTACACCGCCTTCGGCACCCGCATCCACGAGCGCGGGACGAAGGACTTCGACGTGGTGGTCGCCGATTCGCTGGCCGAACTCGGGCTGCCGGCGGACCTCGCGGCGGCCGCCGACGACCCCTCGTACGACGACGCGGTGCGGCGCAGCCACGAGGCGGGCGCCGAACCGGACACGGGCGGCTACGTCGGCACGCCCACGCTCCACGTCGACGGCACGGTGTGGTTCGGTCCCGTGCTGCGGGCGGTCCCGCGCGGCGCCGAGGCGGCCGAACTCTTCGACAGTTTCCGCACGCTGGCCCGCCACCCGGACTTCTTCGAACTCAAGCGCACCCGCACCGGAGCCCTGCGCTTCGACTGATCCGGCGTACGGACACCGCGGGATGGCCGATAACCGCCCCTGCGGCGCCGCACAGCCTCCACACCCGTGACACATCCGCCGAACCGGACGCAGAGACAAGAGCCGTCCGTGGTCCGACGTCACAGGGGAACGCCGGACCACGGCGGCCGGCCGCCCCCGCACCCCACGGTGCTTCCCGCCCGCCGGCCGCCGGCTCCCCGCTCTGGTGAACCCCGGGACAAACGCCGCCCGTTGTCCCTAGGGTGAGGCGCGCGGAGAACGGCCGAGGGGGACGGATGACTGTGACGGGGCGACCATTACCGAAGTTGCCGCAGTACCGCAGGGACTCGGTGACCCGCCGCCTGTGCGCCTCCGCGCACCTCGACGACACCTTCGCGCGCTACGTCGACCGGGCGCTCACCGGAGACCGCCTCGACGCCCTCGGGCTCAGCCTCGGCATCAACTTCGTCGCCCTCGCCCGCCACGCGCGGGTGGCCGCCCGCCGCCGTGAGGCCCTCGACAGCCGGCTGGCCCGGCTCGCGGTCATCGCCATCCTCTGCTTCCTGACCGGCCTGGCTGGGGCGGTCAACGGACACTGGTCCCTCGTATGGGTGGCGATTTTCGGCCCTCCCGGCGTCTACGCGGCGGCCTGGACCCTGGTCCATCGCAAGGAGTCCGTGGGACGGGACACCGCACGCGAGGTGTTCCAGGCCACCGAGAAGCCCGAGCGGACGGCGCCGCCGGTCGAGCCCGAGGCGGAGGCCTGGCTCAGCGAGCTGAAACGCGCCAACGTGCTGCCGTACGCGGACGCCGCCGCCCGGACCAACCCGTTCGTCGGCAGCGGCGCCAAGCTCAAGGAGGTGGTGTGGCAGCCCATCGACATCAGCAGACCCGCCGACGCCCCCGGCGGCGGCAAGCTCCCGCTGCTGCCCTTCGACGCCGTCGACCTGCACACCTACGTCGCCCGCCACCTGGAGACCATCGCCGGCCTGCCGGGACTGCGGGCCCAGAACCGGCTCTACGTCCTCGGCAGCAACGCCTGCTTCCTGCCCGAACTGGTCCCCGACCGCACCCGCAGACCGCACGCCCGGATACCCAGCCAACTGGTGCGGGCGGGCCTGGAGAACCCCGGCGCGGGCATGCGCACCCACCTCTGCCTGGAACGCATCGGCGAGGGCGGCCGGATGATCGTCTCCATGTACCTGCGGGCCATCCTGCAGCCGCCCAGCCTGACCTGGGAGGTCGCCGCCTACGCGATACCCCCGCTGGACGGCCGCTTCCTGCGCGTCGACCAGCTTCCGGTGGCCCCCCGCGAACGCTGGTGGGACCTCGTCCGGCACGCCACCTCGCACACCGGCCCGTACCTGAGCGGCGCCCTCGGCGGGGTGCGCGACCGCCGCGCCTGGCGGCGCGACCACGCCCGCGTGCTGGCCCGCGAACGCAGGGCGATCGACAAGCAGCACCTCCTGTACGACTACGGCGCCAAGGGCAGCCTGCGCGAGGACCTCGGCGCCTGGGACGCGGCGGGCTACGCCGAGCGGACCGACGCGCAGGACTTCCTGTTCCGGCTCCAGCAGGGCGTGCTCGTCGCCACGGAACGGTTCCTGGAGGACCACCACGTCGACACCAGCTCCTACGACAAGGCCCTTCAGGTCATCAGCACCCAGACCTACAACATCGGTAACGTCAGCGGCCCCAGCATCTTCGGCAACGACGGCACGATCGCCATGGGCGGTCAGCAGGGTCCCGGACCCCACGGCGGCCCGGCGGCCGGCCCGGCCTCGCCTTGAATCCCCGCCCCCCGGGTCCCCGCACCGGCGGCACCCTCCGACCAGGAGTCAGGACAGGACAGTGAGCACGTACAACTTCCACGGGAACATCAACGGCCCCGCCCACATGGGCGACCATGGCCGGATCGAGATCAACGTCCACGCGCCGGCCAGCGAGCCGCTCGTCCGGCTCGCCGAAGGACTCATCGAGGCGCTGCGCGCCGAGTACCCGGTGCTCGTGCCGCACGGCGAGGTCATCCACGGGGCGCTGATGGAGTCCGTCGAGGACGGCGGCCCGCCCAACCGGGGCCGGATCCGCTCGGCCCTGGAGACCATCAGCATCGGCGCCGCGGCCGGCACCGGCAGCCTCGCCTTCACCCAGCAGCTCATGAACGTGCTGGGTCTGTGAGCCGCCGGGGCCCCGCGCACGCGGGGCCCCGACGGGCGCTCACCCGGCCCGCACCACCGCCCGCACCCCGCCCCCCAGGTCCAGTTCGAGACCCGACCTGAGCGGCACCGTCTGCCCGGGCTCGACCTTCTGCGCGGTGCCGTCCGAACGGGTGCCCGTCCAGGTCTGCGCCGACCGGTTGGCGAGACCGAACCGCCCCGGCTGCTTGGGGTGTTCCACCAGCTCCGCCACCAGCGCGGCGTCCGAGCAGTCGTGCCGGGCCGGCTCGGGCAGCAGATGGTGTTCCTGCACCCGGGCGCCCCGGCGCAGCCTGATGTGGTGCTCGGTGCGCGGCGGGGGAGTGGTCACCGTCAGCCGCGGCGGCAGCACCAGCGTCGCCCCGCAGCCCCAGCAGGCACGCGGCGGCGGGTTCTCGCCCGGCTCGGTCATGTTCTGCCGCCCGCAGGACGCGCACTCCACCACCGAGTCCAGCACCGCCCGCAGCGCGTCGCGCCACTCCGACTCCCGCACCCGGGCGGCCGGATCGCGCAGCCCGACGGTGAAGGAGCGACGGAACAGCTCCTGCAGCCGGCCCGCCGCCGCGTCCCAGGTGGCCAGCACGGTCGCGTGCTCCATCGGATCCGGCGCGTTGGAGTCGTCCGCGGGGTCGAAGACGAACAGCGGGCTGCGGCCGTACAGCTTGCGCTCGGCCGCCTCGTCCAGGCAGTGGATGCCCAACTCGCGCCTTCCCTTGAGCGGGTGATGGTTCATCAGCAGCATGAACAGCAGCACGGCGAGGGAGTGCAGGTCGGACTGGGTGCCGGGACGCGCGCCAGGATCGCCACGCACCAGCTCCGGGGCCATGAACTCCATGGTGCCGGAGATCCCGCTCGCGTCCCCCTCCACCACCGCGTTGTCGTTGTCGCAGACCAGCACGTCACCGGTGGCCGGGTCGAAGAAGATGTTGCCCCAGGAGATGTCCCGGTAGGCGATGCCGCGCGAGTGCAGCGCCTGGTACGCCTCCACCGTGTACAGACAGGCCGTCAGCAGGGCCCGCGTACTCGTGCGCAACTGCCGTCGGAACAGGGCCGGGAGCCCCTTGAAGCGGTCGGGGCGCACGCCCATCAGATAGCCGAACGACCCCCGGTGCTCGGGCACGTACACCTCGGGCCACAGGAACCGGTCGTCGGCGAAGTCGCGCGCCACCAGCTCCTTGACGATCGCCTCCTGCTCACCGGTCGCGCAGGTCGGGTAGTACCACTTCAGCGCGCGCTCCCCGTCCGGGGTGCGCACCCGGTACACCTCGCCCTGCCCACCGGCGCCGAGCAGGCCGACGATCTCGACCCCGTCACCGTTCTGCGCCGTCAGGCGCGTCCCGCCGTCGAGCATGCCGCTCATCTACGTCTCCGTCTTCCGTTCGTCCGGCGCCGCGGCATCGGCCGCCACCGCCGTGGACTCCTCGTTCCCGCCGGCCCCGGCCGGCTCCGGGGCGTCCCGCGCGAAGCGCAGGGCCGCCGCCAGCGTCGTGTCGTCGCCCGAGTAGCGCGCCGCCTGCGCAAGCCACCCCGGCAGCACCTCGCGCACGCTCGCACCGCCCTCCCCGGCCAGCCGCCCCGCCAGGCCCTCGACGAACTCCCGGTAACCGTCGGCCGAGGCGAAGCTCTTGGACAGCCCGTCCGTGGAGAGCACCACCAGGCGCGGGGTGCGCGCCTCCTCGAACACCGGCGCCCAGTGCATCCGCATCGACCGCCAGGCATCACGCCCGCACAGCGACTCCGTCTCGTCGCCCAGGTCCTCCTCGGCGGGCGCCAGCGGCCGGGTCAGCGTGCCGTCGTGCTCCACCACCGCGAGGTCGCCGTCACCGATCTGCCAGGCCACGAACAGCCAGGGCGTGAGCACGGCGCCGATCAGCGTCGTGCCGTACAGCACCAGCTTCTCCTCGGTCCCCGGCTCCCGGGACGCCTCCTCGACGACAGGACGGTTGCGGTCCCAGTGCCCGAGCGCGGCCTGCCGCCACTCGTGCACCAGGGCGCGCGGGAAGTCGTCCCGGGCGTACGTCATCAGCCGGGACAGCCGGCCCGGCCCCTGGCAGTCGACGGCCGCCCGGCCGAAGTGCGCCGCCAGCCCCATGAACCGGTCCACGGCGAACCGCGCGCCCAGTTCACTGCGCGCGTGCGCCGCCGAGCCGTGCCCGTCGGCCACCGCGAGGATCAGCGGGCTGTCACCGGTTCCCGCGCCTCTGCAGTCGTACCAGTCCTGGTTGCGGCGCTTGTTGACGCCCTGGACGCTGTCGGCCAGCGTCTCCCACCGTCGCACCCCGAGCGTCACCACACGTCGTCGTCATCGTCGTCGTCCAGCACCGGCGGCGCGTACGGCTGCTTCACCATGGTCGCGGCCAGACCCGAGGTGCCGCCCACGACCGGCTGGGAGGCCGCCTTCACGGCCGCCGTGGACGCCCACCGGATGGCGGCGGCCAGCTGCTTGGGGCTGTTGGCGTCCAGCGGCTGGAGTTCGGGGTTGCCGAGGAACTCCTGGAGCACCCCGCGGTCCGCGTCCGAGCCGATCGCGATGGCGACCCGCACCGCCTTGCGGCCCCACGGGGAGGCGTCGACGGCCTTCAGGCCCTCCCGCCACTCGTCGGTGGGCCCCCCGTCCGACACCAGCGCGAGCACCGGCTTCAGCGCCCGCTGCGGCATCGGCGGGGTCTGCAGCTCCCGCGCCACCAGGTGCAGCGCCTCACCGAGGTTGGTCATGCCGTCGACCTGCACGTCCTGCCAGGTGAAGTCGTCCACCGGGACCGGCGTGTGATGGTGCCACTGTGCGGTGGTGGAGAACGTGATGGTGCGCAGCAGCAGCTGTGCGGCCGGATTGTCGTGGGCCACCGACCGCATCTCCGGAACGGCCTCCCTGATCGCGTAGTTCAGCTTCGCGATCTTCTCGCCCTGCATCGAGTACGAGCAGTCGAGCAGCCAGATGAAGTGGACCGGCCGGTTGGCCATGGGCCCGCCGGGAATGTCGCTCACGCCGTGATTCCTTTCCGTGGACAGGTGGGTGCTTGGGTGTGTGCGGGTGGGGGAGGTGCCGGGGTCAGCGGAGCAGCAGCCACGCGGTGCCACCGAGGGCGGCCGCCGCGAGGACCACCGCCGTGACGAAGAGGCCCGCCAGCACCCGCCGGGCCCGTGCGACCGATGAGGTCACCTGGTTCATGCCGGGCTGTACCTCCCCTCGTGGCCCTTGCTCGCCCCGTCTGGCCGCCGCCGTTGCCGGACCGGCCGGCCGCCGCCACCCGAGCCGGTCAGGGGGCCCGTGCGCAGCCCCGAGGCCGCGAGCAGCCACAGCACCGGCTCGGCGGCCCGCCGCTGCTCGCTCTCCAGCGGCCCGGTGCCGGTGGCCGCGTGCGCGCTGACGGCCCAGTAGCGGGCCGCCCGGAAGTCGTGGCCGAGCGCCCGGACCAGGGGGCCGAGGCCCACGTCGGTGAGCCAGTCCTCGACCCGCGCGCCCGGCACCGGCAGCGAGGCCAGCCGGTCGAGCACGTCCCGCTTGGTGACCACGGTGGCCACGCACAGCCGGGACCGCCGGCCGGTGAGCGCCGCCAGCTCCCCGGTGAGCCGCTGGTACGTCTCCCAGGGGCCCTGCGCCGAGGGCCGGGCCCGCTCCGCCCGCTCGGCGTCCGCGGGGCCCAGCCGGCCGCGCACCCGCGGGTCGGCCAGGGCGTCGGCCACCAGGACCACCCCGTCCGTGTGCGCCAGGTACCCCTGGGCGCGCACCCGTTCGGCGTCGCTCACCGACTCACCCATCGGGTCGTACAGGTACAGCAGCCGGCGCCTGCGCCCCCGGGCCACGGTCAGCATCAACGCGCGCGGCTGGCCGCCGGTCGTGGCGTGCGCCCAACCGGTGCGGTTCAGCTCCTGGTTGAGGCCGGTCTGGGCGCGCTGGTCGTCGACGGTGGCGTACTCCACCCGCAGTTCGCCCTGCCGCGCCCAGGAGTGCAGTCCCTCCACCATGGCCGCCATCAGCATCGTCTTGCCCGAGGAGGTGCCGCCGACCAGCGGGGTGTGCACCACCGGCATGGTCCCCGCGGCCCGGGGCAGAAACTGCTCGCAGCGCGGGCACAGCGCCGTGAGCCGCCCGCGCCCCAGCGGCCGGGAGGCGGGCAGCCGGTGCCCGCACCGGCACACGTGCCACAGCACGCCGTACCGTCCGGGCCGCAACTCGGCATGGTTCTCCCGGCAGTTCGGGCAGCGGTGCAGGGCCAGCGGGACCGGCGCGTAACAGCCCGGGTGCGGGCACCTGACCCGGACGCCCCGCAGCAGCAGCCATCCCCGCTCCAGAGCGCGCAGCACCGGTACCGCGGCGGCCCAGCCCAGCCACACCACGGCCAGCAGCAGCGCGAACAGCGCCAGCACCAGGCCGAGGAGCAGCGCCGCCAGCACGGCCCCGGCCGGCGCGCCCACGGCGGTGCCGGGCGCGACCAGCACCACCAGCAGCAGCCGGTACAGCGGCGCGGTGGGGCGCCTACCCGAGGGCCGGCACCCGTGGAACAGGTTACGGACGGTGCCCCGCAGCCATCGGTCGCGCAGCGCGGACCACACGGCCAGCGGCGCCGCGGCCGCGGCGGACCCGGCGTCCACCCACGACTGCCGCCACCAGTAGGCGAGATGCGCGGGCTCGCCGCCGCCGACCTTGGCGAGCCGCCAGTCGGCGTGGCCGGCCTGCCAGGGGCCGGTCCGCCGCCAGGCGGCCGACAGGCCGCGCCCGAGGAACTCCCACAGCGTGCGCAACCCGCACACCGCGGCGGCCACCACCCCGGTCCAGCCGAGCAGGAGCAGCAGGGCCGACTGCGGCCCGCCTTCGGCCGCGCCCGCCCTCACCTGCGGCCTCCCCCGGCGGGCGGCTCCACGTCGCCGGTCCAGGGCGCCGACCGGTCCTCGCGCCGGCCGCGCCCGGTCAGCCGGCCCGCGAGCCGGCCCAGGGCACCGGGCCGGTTCCAGGCGCGGTAGGCGTCGAGCCGGCCACGGCCGGTGCGGTGCAGCGCCTCCTCCACCGCGCGCTGGTCCTCGGCCGGCAGGGCCCGTACGACCGGCCGCAGCACCTTGGTCAGCAGGGTGGTCCGGGTCGTCTCCCAGCCGCCGTACGGCCGCGGGTAGGCGCTCCAGTCGCAGAAGCAGGCGGCGACGTACCCGGGCACGGTGCGCAGCCGCTCGGCCACCCGGTCCCCGCGCCCCACCCGCTCGTAGGCCGCCAGCAGCCCGGGATCGCCCGCGCGGGCCAGCGCGTACAGCTCGCTCTCGGGCGCCGGCGGCCGGGGCGGCGCGTACGGCTCGCTCCCGGGCGCCGCCACGGCCAGCAGCCGTCGCGCCAGGGCGTCGTGGACCCGTCGCGCCACCGGCTCGGGGACCGGCTCCGGCGCGCCGTCCCGCAGGCCGAGCACGTGGTCGACCCAGTTCTCCACGTCGTGGTCACCGTCCAGCAGCCCGGCGTACTCCAGCAGGAGCAGCGGTGCCCGGTGCGCGGGCCGCAGCTCCGCGGTGAAACAGCGCAGCAGGTCGGCGGCGAGGACCGGCACGGCCGGGTCGTCGGCGGGGGCCGCGAGCGCGGCCTCCACCAGCAGGTCCCGGGTGCCCGCGAGCCGGTGCGCGTCCGAGCCCAGCTCGCTCAGCAGCAGGGCCGCCTCCTCCGCGGTCGGCGGGCCGTCCGGCCACACCAGGTCGAACGCGGTGCGCAGCACGTCGGGTTCGGCGTGCGGCGAGACGCCGGCGGTGCGCAGCAGGCCGTGGAACCGCGCGCGCCGGTCGCCGGTCCGCCCCGCCCCGGCCGTCTGCAGGCACATCCGCAGCCGCGGGAAACCGGGGGAGGGCGGCACCGGCAGCCCGCACCCGGCCAGCCGCCCGGCGACCGCGGGCGGGTCGGCGGCGGCGAGCGCGTCCAGGGCGCCGAACAGGGCGGTGCGCAGGGCGGGATGGTCGTGCACGGCGTCGAGGACGGCCGGCGGGCAGACCGCACGCCCACCCTCGCCGTCCGGCTGGGCACCCGGGTCCGGCGCCCGGTCGGATGTCCGGCCCGTACCGCTGGGCCCCCGCTCCGGCTCCCGCCCGGTGGCCGGGTCCGCGGGCCGGCCGCCGACCAGCTCGCGGGCGAGGCGCCCGGCCAGTGCGGGCAGCGTGTCGGAGCAGTCCACGTCGAGCAGGTCGGCGACGCGCAGCAGGGCGAGGGGCCGTCCGGCGGCCGGCTCGGCGGGATCGCCGACGCCCTGCCGCAGGGCCGGGGCGAGGTTCCGGCCCAGTTCCGCGCGCAGCGCCGGGGTGAGCGAGCCCGCGCCCAGCGCGGGCAGCGGACCCCGGTCGCGGACCGCCGCGGCCAGGACACGGGCGGCCAGCGGCGCGGACACGGCGGTGGGCACCTGCCCGTCCAGCCGGGCCGACAACGCGGCCAGCGCAGCCGGTTCGTCGTCCAGTGGGTTGCCGTCGGGCGCATACCGCCGGGTGCCGCCGGCGTCCGCCCCTGTGCCGCTGGCGCCCGTCCACGTGCCGTCCGGGCCCGCACCGCTGCCGCCGGCGCCCGTCCACGTGCCGCTCGCGCGCGTCCCGGTGTGGCTCGTGCCCGCACCGCTGCCGCTCGCGCCCGTCCACGTGCCGTCCGGGCCCGCACCGCTGCCGTCGGCGCTCGCCCGCGTGCCGTCCAGGCCCGCTCCGGTGCCGCTCGTGCCCGTCCACGTGGCGTCCAGGCCCGCTCCGGTGCCCGTCGCGTCCGTACCGGTGCCGGTCGGCCCCATCCCGTCACGGCTCGCGCCGACTCCGGTGCCGGTCGCGCCCCTCCCAGCGCCGCTCGACCACGCCTCGGCGCCGGCCGACCCCGCACCGTTCGGCGCGTCGCCCGCACTGCTCGGCGTGCCGCCCGCACCGCTGGGCGCGTCGCCCGCCCCGGCCGTCGGGTGGCTCGTGCCCGGGCGTGAACCGTTCTTCTCCGTCAGCGCGGCGATCAGCGCGGTCAGGGTCTCCTCGGGGAGCGTAGGGGCGTGGTCCGCGGTCCAGCGGGCCGCTGCCGCGCGGCCGTCGGCGCGCAGCGGGACTCCCGTGGCGAGCGCGGCCACCGCGAGCGGGCCGATGTCACCGGAGCCGCCCCGGAACAGGTCGGGCCGGCCCGCCGTCCAGATCCGCGCGCACACGTCGGCCCAGGCGTCGGCGACGGGCCCGGCGTCCGGGCGGGCGGTGCAGTCGTGCACCCGGAACCGGTGGTCGTGGCCGACCGGCTCGCAGGAGGGCAGGACCCCGACGATCTGCTGCCGGGCCTGCTGCGGGCGCCGGGTGTAGGTGGTGAACGTCAGCAGGTGCGCCCGCTCACGGGGCAGCACCGCGCAGGCGAGCGCGATCCACTGGGCCACATCGGCGCTGTCGTGCTCCACCACCACGATCTGCCGGCTGTCCGTCCCCCCGGCCAGCGCCGCGAGGTCCGCGAAGAACGCGGCGAGCCGGTCCGCCCGAGAGCGCGCGAACGCCACCAGGCCGTCCCGGCGCAGCAGTCCCGACGGCTCGAACCGGCCGACCGGCTCGGGCCGCCCGTCCGGCGGCGTGGCATCGGCCCAGCGCGGCGACTCCCAGGCGGTGATGGGCAGCGCCCCGTCGGGCAGCCGGGTCCCGGGCGGCAGATACAGGGCGTGGGTGTGGAAGTTGCCCCAGCGTCCGCTGTAGTCGGCGCCGGTGTACACCGACCGGCTCAGCAGCCGTCCGCCGTCGGACAGTTCGGTACAGCTGAACGCCTTCGGGAACGCCTTCAGCTCCTCGGTGTCCGGCCGGGCGGGCAGGTCGCGCGGGGGTTCGTACCCGATGAGCTGCTCGGCCTCCCGCAGCAGCGTCCGCGGCACGCCCGGGCTGACCGCGGTGAACCGGAAACCGGAGCCGTCCGGGCCGGGCGGTGCCGACGTGTAGTGCAGCTGGGCCAGGCTCACCGGGCACGCCCCTTCTCCGCGGCCCGCACGGGCAGCAGCCCGCGCCGGGACAGCAGCCACAGCAGCGGATCCTCCACGCGTACCGGCTGCGGGCCCGACTTCGGGGCGTCCGCCGGGGCGTCCCGTGGCGGTGGCGCCCCCAGCGCGGACAGCCCGAAGTACGACAACTCGGCGAAGTCGAGGTCCAGTTGGCGCAGCAGTGCGCCGGAGTCCCAGTCCGTCAGCAGCGACCGGAGTTCCTCGTGCACGGCGAGCCGGTCCGCGTCGTCGTAGGCGCCGGCGCTGTGCGGGGCGTTGCGCAGCAGCGGGGAGTGCGGGTCGAGCAGCGGCTTCAGCATGTCCGTCTTGGTGACGGCTACGGCCATCGGGGTGGACACCCGGCCCCGGGAGCGCCCCCTGCCGTGCGCCCGCAGCTGGGCCGCGAGGTCGGCGGCGATCTGCTGCGGCGGGGTCTCCACGACGGGCAGCGGCGGCCCCTCGTGCACCGGGAGCCGGTCCCGGACCGAGCCGAGCTGGAGCGGGTCGACGAGCAGGATGATCCCGTCGGCCGCGCTCAGGTAGCGGGTGTAGCGGTCCATCGCCTCGGTGCCGGCCAGGTCCTCCCCGGCCGCGTCGAAGAAGACCAGCGTGGTGTGCCGGGTCCCGGACCCGCCCAGCAGGCCCTTGCGGGGCAGGCTCAGCCGGTACAGCAGCGGGTCGTTGAAGCCGAGCGCGGCCGGCCGGGTGGCGTCCGGCAGCCGCAGCCGCTCGTACAGGTCCTCGGCCATCTCCTTGTCCCGCTGCTGGGTGCTCTGCCCCATCGCCGCGAGCGAGGCGTGATAGGCCTGCCCGACCCGGTGGTTCAACTCGTTGACGAGCACGGCCGCGTAGGTGCTCTTGCCGGAGGCCTTCGCGCCGACCAGGGCGATGATCCGGCTGTCCTGGTCGCAGTAGTCGCTGGGCAGATCGCTGTGGCAGGACTCGCACACCCGTACCGGCGTGGGCACCCCGCAGTTCGGGCAGGGCACGCTGCTGCCCCCGCCGCCGAGCCCGCCGAGCCTGCGCGCCGCGGTGAACACCGGCCCCCGCATCCGGGCCGACGGGGGCACCCCGGGCCCCATGAACCCGGCCCACAGGTCGTCCCGTTCGGGCCCGCAGGGCGCGCCGCCACGGACCCCGCTCGGCGTCATCAGACATCGGTACGGCAGCCTGGCCGCCGGCGCGCGGGTGAAGCAGTACGGGCATATCACGGTCGTCATGGCTCAGCGCACCACCAGGCTCGCGGGAGAGGGTTCTTCGAGTCGGACCGAGACCGCGTGCTCCCCGAGCAGGAAGCCGCGCAGCCGGTAGGGGGCCGGGCAGACGGAGACCGGCAGCTCCTGCTCGACCGTGCCGCACCGGGCCAGGTCGGGCCCGGACACGCGCAGCACGGTCGTGCCGTCGGCGGGGCTGTTCGGGCGCAGGTCGCCGCTGCGGGCCACGCACACGAACTCCGGCAGCTCGCCGGACGGGCCCGGCGCGGCGAGGCTGACCCGCAGCAGGGGCCGGCCCCGGCGCAGCAACCGCCGCTGCGGGCGAAGGAGTTCATACCGTATGGCGGTGTCCGGCGGCAGCAGCGTCTCGGCCGTCTCGGGCACCACCACGACGGCCCCGGCCACCCGGGGCACGGTCGTCGCCCGGATCCGCACCGCTCCCGGGCCGACCGGCAGCCGCAGCCCGCCGCGCCGGTAGGCGTGCGCGGTCACCGTGCGCTCGCCGCCCGCTTCCGCGCCGTCCGGGGCCGCCCAGGTGACCGCGAGGTGCCCGGCGCCGTCGGGCCAGTCCACCGTGACGCGCGCCTGACCGTCCGGGAGCCGTTCGGCGGTGAGCCCGGGGACGGGGTGCACGGCCTCGACGGCGACGGCCGGACCGGCCAGCGCCCGCGCGCCGAGCACGGCGACGGCGGCGACCTCGGCGCAGGTGCCCGGCGGCGGACACGGCGCGCCGGCCTTCTCCGGCCAGTCCAGCGGGACCGGCAGGTCGCGGGTGCGCAGTTCGGTGCCCGACGCGGGCGCCTGCCCGGGCCACACCACGAGCCGTACCTCGGCGTCCCGCGCACCGGTCCAGGTGAACCGCACGGCCCCGCCGTCGGGCCGCGCGGTGAGGGTGCGCACGGGTTCTGGCCAGGGGTGGACGGTGCCGGTCACCCGCAGCCCCGGGGAGGGGACCCGGGCACCGCCGGGCGCCCGGTAGTGGCAGACGACGCGGAAGGCGTGCGGGCCGGCCGGCAGGCCCGTCGCGGTGAAGCCGTCCGGGCGGAGCGCCAACCCGCCCCCGGACGCGCCGGGTTCGGTGTGCTCGACGGTGACGTCGATGGCCCCCGCCGGCCGCTGCCAGGCGCAGTGGAGCCGGCCCCGGCCGTCCGTCAGCACCGGCTGCCCCACCTCCGGGGCGACCAGTAACTGCCGCGAGACCAGCGGCGGGCCGGCCACCCGTCCGTCCCGCAACGGCAGCGCCGCGTAGCGCACCTTCGAGCCGAGCGGTGCGTCCTTGTCGGGCACCGTGCCGGCCGCCGTGGGGTCCGCGCCCGGCACGCTGCGTACGACGGGCCTGCCCCGGTCGGTGCGGTACAGCCGCAGCAGCCGCCACTCACCAGGCACGTCGTGCCGTTCCTGCCAGGACAGCTCCACCAGGTCGGGTCGTAGTTCGGCGCGCAGCAGCCCGCGCCGGCCGGACTCGGGGCGGTGCACGCGGACCAGGCCGCGCAGAGCACGGTGGTCGTCGGCGGCCTCGCACAGCGCCTTCAGGTACGCCTCGCCCGCGTCCTCCCGCGCACCCCCGTCCTCGGCCCGGCGGCCGGCCCGCAGGTGGCCGTCGACCACGTCGAGCCGTTCGGCGAGCCAGGCGCGCAGCGCGGCGACCTCCCGGTCGCCGGTGTCGGGGGGCAGCCGGTCGAGCAGCGCCCGCAGCCGGTGCAGCCGGCGCCGTTCCCGGGCGTCGGCGAGCGACTCGGCGGCGTCGCGTGCGCGCCGGTCGAGGACCGGCCGCAGCCGGGCGGCGGCCACGAGGCCCGCGACCTCGTCCGGGTGCACGCCCAACTCGGCCGCCGTGCGCGGGCGCCGGTCGGCGGGCTGGTCCTGCAACAGGCAGATCAGCTGGTAGAGGACGACGCGGCGCGGGGCCGGCGGATCGCGCCGGTGCAGCGCGGCCAGCTTCGCGGCGAGCGGGGCGCCCGGCCCTGCGCCCTCGGCGAGTCGGTCGAGGAACGGCCCGTCCACCCGGCGCCTGCCCCGCGGCCCGGCGGGCACGTAGAGGCCGTCCAGGACCCGTAACCCGGTCGGCGCGGCGCCCAGCACCTCGCCGAGGTGGCGTAACCCCGCCGCGTGCTGGTCGGCGGCGAGACGGCCGTAGCCCGGCACGAGGGGACTCAGCGGCAGGCCCGACAGGGCCCTGGGCAACCCCAGGTGATACCCGAATTCCTGACCGGCCACGCGCACGTTCTCCCCCGATAGCGCCTTGAGGGACCATCCCAGCAGATCCGGCCGGGACCAGGAAGTGCTTTCGGGGAAACCGGGCGCCCCGGGGCGGACCGCACCCACAGGTGCCCAGGTGCCCCACCGGGCATGAGGCCCGCGGACCGCGCCGCGGCGCCGGCGTCGGACGTCAGGCGTCACGCCCCCAGTGCCGCCCGTGCCGGCAACGCCGCCGTGTCGTAGCGCTCCAGCAGTACGCGTGCCACCTCGGGGGCGGGGCCGAGTACGTCGGCCAGGACGTCCGCCTCCTGTGCGCCGCGGGCGATGCGGTCCGGCAGGAAGCCGGGGGCCAGGACGTAGGGGGCGACCGCGACCCGCTCGCAGCCGAGGTCGCGCAGCTCGCGGACCGCGTCCTCGGTGCGCGGAAGGGATGCGGAGGCGAACGCGGGCCGCACGGCGCACCAACCGGTGTGCCGCCACTCCCGCGCGATTGCTGCGATCACCGCGATCGCCTCCGGGTCGGAGGACCCCGCCGAGGCCAGCACGACCCCGGTCGAGGACTTGTCGGCGGGCGTCAGGCCCGCCTCGTACAGCCGCCGCTCCAGCGCCGACAGCAGCAGCGGCGAGGGGCCGAGCACCTCCGCCTGGCGGATCCGCAGCCGCGCCGGGGCGTCCCGCAGCACCGCCGGGATGTCCGCCTTGGCGTGGAAGGCGCGGGTGAGCAGCAGGGGGAGCGCTACGACGTCGCGCACGCCCTGCGCCGCCAGCGACTCCAGCACCCCGTGCACGGACGGGACGTTGAAGTCCAGGAAGCCGGTCTCCACGCGCAGCCCGGGCCGCAGGCCACGCACCCGGCGCACCAGGGCGTGCACGGTCGCGGCGTGCCGCGGGTCGCGGCTGCCGTGGGCTATGACCAGGAGAACCGGCTGGTGGCGCATACGGGTCAGCCCTTCACCAGCAGGCCGCGGCTGCGCAGCACCCACCGCTCCAGCGGGCTGAAGATCAGCAGGTCGATGGCGATGCCGACGAACAGGATCAGGAAGATCGCCTCGAACACCATGGACATGGAGCTGGCGTTGCGGCCGTTCTCCAGCAGCGCGCCGAGCCCGATGCCCAGGTCGGGGGAGGACGCGATGATCTCCGCCGCCATCAGGGACCGCCAGGAGAACGCCCAGCCCTGCTTCAGGCCCGCCAGGTAGCCGGGCAGCGCCGCGGGCAGGACGATGTGCCAGGCACCCCGCACGCCCGTCGCCCCCATGGTCCGGCCGGCCCGCAGGAACAGCGGCGGCACCTGGTCGATGCCGGAGACCAGGCCGTTGGCGATGGACGGGACGGCGCCGAGCAGGATCACCGCGTACATCATCGAGTTGTCCAGGCCCAGCCAGATCACCGCGGGCGGCACCCACGCCACCGACGGCAGCGACTGAAGACCGGACAGCAGCGGGCCGATGGCCGCCCGCACGAACTTCACCCGCGCCACCAGCAGCCCCAGCGGCGTGCCGATGGCCAGGGCGAACAGGAAGCCCAGCAGACCGCGCGAGACGCTGGTCCAGATGTAGCCGAGCAGCTTGCCTTCCAGCCAGGCGTTCTTGAACTCACCGCCCACGTCGGCGGGGGAGGGCAGCTTCGCCGGATCGTCGACGACCTTGAAGGTGATCAGCGCCTGCCACACCACCAGCACCACCGCGGTGGCGACGAGCGGCGGCAGTATCTTGCCGGTGAAGGTCTGCCGGAACGGGGTGCGGCCGGGCGCGGCGCTCTCCAGGGCGTCAAGACCGGCCTCGACGCTCCCCGCGTCCGTGGCGGTCTTCGTCTCAGTGCTGGCCATGACGGCGGATCTCCCCACGCAGGACTTCGGTGATCTCCAGGGACAGTTCGGCGACCGGGGCGTCCTCGATGCGCCGCGGCTGGGGGATGTCCACCCGCCACTCGCGGGCCACCCGGCCCGGGCGGGACGAGAGCAGCACGACCCGCTGCGCGAGCCGCACCGCCTCGCGCACGTTGTGCGTGACGAAAAGGACGGACAGGCCCGTCTCCTCCCAGATCCGGGTCAGTTCGTCGTGCAGCAGGTCGCGGGTGATCGCGTCCAGCGCCGCGAACGGCTCGTCCATCAGCAGCAGCCGGCTGTCCTGCGCGAGCGCGCGGGCCATCGCCACGCGCTGGCGCATGCCGCCTGACAGCTCGTGCACCCGCTTGCCGTACGAGCCCTTGAGCCGGACGAGTTCGAGCAGTTCGTCGGCGCGGCCGCGCCGCTCCTGCTTGGGGACGCCGCCCAGCTTCAGGGCGAGCTCGATGTTCTTGCCCGCGGTCAGCCACGGGAACAGCGCGTGCTCCTGGAACATCAGCGCGGGACGCCCGTGGGTGGTGATGCTGCCCGCGGAGGGCTGGTCGAGCCCCGCCACCAGGTTCAGCAGGGTCGACTTGCCACAGCCCGAGGCCCCCAGCAGGGTGACGAACTCGCCCGGTGCGACATCCAGCGTGATGTCGTCGAGGACGAGCTGCTGCCCTGTGGGCCCGGGGAAGGACTTCGAGACGTGCTCGATACGGGCGGCGTGGTCGACCGTATCGACGTCATCGGCCTTGGCGAGCGCGGTTGCCATGATCGTCACCTCCTGGGAACTGTCGGATCCGGAACTACTTGACGCCGAGACCGGCGTCGCTGACGGAGGACTCACCCGCGGCCGCGAGGACCTTGTTCAGCGGGGTGAGGTCGTAGATGCCGGCCAGCTGCGGGTTCTCCAGCAGCCCCGCCTTCACCGCGTGCCGCGCTTCGGTGTCGAGCGTGGCGGCCAGCGGGTCGTCGGTGATCTGGATGGACTTCCACGCCGGGTCGAGGACGTCGGCCGGCAGCTCCTTGCCGGAGTCGATGCCCAGCTGCTTGTTCGCCGCCGCCTTCGCCCGATCCGGGTCGGCGTTGATCCACTTGTTCGTCTCGACGGACGCCCTCAGGACCGCCTCGACGGCCCTCGGGTGCTCCCGGAGGAACTTCTGCGACACGATGACGTTGGTGATCACGAACTTCTTGCCGGGCCACAGCGCCGACTCGTCCAGCAGTACCTTGCCGCCCTCGGCGACCAGCTTCGACGCGGTCGGCTCCGGCACCCAGGCGCCGTCCACGGAGCCCGACCTGAAGGCGTCCGGCGTCACCTTGTTGTCGGTCCTGACCACCGACACGTCACCCTTGCCGCTCTCGGCGTCGACCTTCCAGCCCTGCTCGGCCACCCAGTTCAGGAAGGCCACGTCCTGCGTGTTGCCGAGCTGAGGAGTGGCGATCCGCTTGCCCTTGACGTCCTTCAGCGACTTGATCTTCTTCGGGTCCACCACCAGCTTCACCCCGCCGGACGCCGAACCGCCGATGATGCGCAGGTTCTTGCCGCCGGACTTGGTGTAGCCGTTGATCGCCGGGGAGGGGCCGATCCAGCCGATGTCGATGGAGCCGGAGTTGAGGGCCTCGATCTCGGACGGGCCGGCGTTGAACACCTGGTAGGCGGCCTGGGTCGCGCCCAGCTCCTTCTGGAAGAAGCCCTTCTGCCTGCCGACCAGCGCGGTGGCGTGGGTGAGGTTGCCGAAGTAGCCGATCTTCACGGAGTCGAGTCCGTCGATCTTCTCGGCACCGGCGGCGACCTTGGCGTTCGCCGAGTCGTCCGCGGCCTTCGAGCCGTAGCCGCACGCGGCGAGGGCCAGCAGGGGGAGCGCGGCGATCAGGGCCGCGCCGCGGCGAAGGAACGTCGAGGTGGTGGCAGGCACGGGAGGTGTTCCTCTCGGAGGCCCGGCGGTCACGGACTCTCAGGTCGTGGCCGGGAGGTCGGCAGGTCTTCGCTTGCGGTGGAGGGTGGGGGCGCGCCGGCAGTGCGCGTACGTCACCGCGCACATCGCGCCACTCCGCCCTGCCCGCTGCCGAGGGCGCCGCTGCCGACGCGGCCGCCCTCCTTCGCGAACAGCGAGTAGAAATCGCCGGTGTCCATGGCTCAGAAGTCCCAGCCGTCGTCTTCGGACGCGTCCTTGACCGGCTCGGGGGACGCGAACGACTCCCCGACCATGCCCGCCGTGAGCGTGGTGCCGTCGCTGGGGTCGATCAGGATGAAGGAGCCCGTGCGGCGCGAGTCGGCGTAGGAGTCCAGGGGCAGCGGCTCGGCGGTACGGATCTTCACCCGCCCGATGTCGTTGGCGAGGAGCCGGCCCGGGTGCGGGTGCAGCGACAGGTCGTCGAGCGTGAGCCGGGACGGGATGTCCTTGACGATCGCCTTGACCGTGCGGGTGCCGTGCTTGAGCAGCACCCGGTGGCCGACGGCCAGCGGCTGGTCGGCGACGTGGCAGACGGTCGCCTCCACGTCCTGGGTGGTGGGTGGCGCGTCCTTGGTCGGCACGATCAGGTCGCCGCGCGAGACGTCGATGTCGTCCTCCAGCAGGACCGTCACCGACTGCGTCGTCCACGCCGTGTCGACCGGCTCGCCGAGCAGGTCGATGCCGGAGATCCGGGTGGTCCGCCCGGACGGCAGCACCGTCACCGGCTCACCGACGCGGAAGGTGCCGGCCGCGATCTGGCCCGCGTAGCCCCGGTAGTCCGGGTGGTCGGCGGTCTGCGGCCGGATCACGAACTGCACCGGCAGCCGGGCGTGGCAGTGCGCCAGGTCGTGGCTGACCGGGACGGTCTCCAGGTGCTCCAGCACGGTCGGGCCGCCGTACCAGTCCATGTTCGCGGACGGCTCCACCACGTTGTCGCCCGCGAGCGCCGAGATCGGGATCGCGGTGACCTCGGGCACGCCCAGCTCGGTCGCGTACGCCGTGAACTCCTCGGCGATCGCGGCGAACACCGGCTCCTCGTACGCGACGAGGTCCATCTTGTTGACGGCGAGGACCACGTGCGGCACCCGCAGCAGCGCGGCGATGGCCGCGTGCCGGCGGGTCTGCTCGACCACGCCGTTGCGGGCGTCGACCAGGATCACGGTCAGCTCGGCCGTGGAGGCACCGGTCACCATGTTGCGGGTGTACTGCACATGGCCGGGCGTGTCGGCGAGGATGAACCGGCGCCGTGGCGTGGCGAAGTAGCGGTAGGCCACGTCGATGGTGATGCCCTGCTCCCGCTCGGCGCGCAGGCCGTCGGTGAGCAGCGCGAGGTCGGGACCCTCCTGGCCCCGGCTCGCCGACGCCCGCTCCACGGCCTCCAACTGGTCGGTGAGGACCGACTTGGAGTCGTGCAGCAGCCGTCCGACGAGCGTGGACTTGCCGTCGTCGACGGAGCCGGCGGTGGCGAACCGCAGCAGCGTGGTCTCCGAGAGCGCCTCGGTCGTGGTCGTGCTCATGCTTAGAAGTACCCCTCGCGCTTGCGGTCTTCCATCGCGGCCTCGGAGAGCTTGTCGTCGGCGCGCGTGGCGCCGCGCTCGGTGAGCCGGGAGGCGGCGATCTCGGCGATGACGTCGTCCAGCGTGGTCGCGTCCGAGTCGACGGCGCCGGTGCAGGACATGTCACCGACGGTCCGGTAGCGGACCAGGCGCCGCTCGACGGTCTCGCCGTCCTTCGGGCCGCCCCACTCGCCGGCCGTCAGCCACATGCCGCCGCGCGCGAACACGTCACGCTCGTGCGCGAAGTAGATCTGCGGCAGCTCGATGCCCTCGCGGGCGATGTACTGCCAGACGTCCAGCTCGGTCCAGTTGGACAGCGGGAAGACCCGGACGTGCTCGCCGGGGGCGTGCCGGCCGTTGTACAGGTTCCACAGCTCGGGCCGCTGGCGGCGGGGGTCCCACTGGGAGAACTCGTCCCGCAGCGAGAACACCCGCTCCTTGGCCCGGGCCTTCTCCTCGTCGCGCCGCCCGCCGCCGAACACGGCGTCGAACTTCCCGCTCTGGATCTTCTCGGTCAGCGGCAGCGTCTGCAGCGGGTTACGGGTCCCGTCGGGCCGCTCCTTGAGCACACCCCGGTCGATGTAGTCCTGTACGGGGGCCACATGGAGGCGCAGCCCATGGGCGTCGACCACACGGTCCCGGTACTCCAGCACCTCGGGGAAGTTGTGTCCGGTGTCGACGTGGAGCAGCGAGAAGGGGATCGCCGCGGGGGCGAACGCCTTCAGCGCCAGGTGCAGCATGAGGATGGAGTCCTTGCCGCCGGAGAACAGGATCACCGGGTTCTCGAACTCGCCCGCCACCTCGCGGAAGATGTGCACCGCCTCGGACTCCAGCGCGTCCAGGTGGGAGAGGGCGTACGGGCCGGCCGTCCCCTCGCCGGTCGCGGTCTTGGCGACGGTCGTCATGCCAGTCCCCTCTCGCTCAGCAGGGCGTACACGGTGGCCGCGGACTCCTGCACGCTCTGGTGCTGCGACTCGATCCGCAGCTCGGGTGCCTCGGGCTCCTCGTACGGGTCGTCGACCCCGGTCAGTCCCGACAGCTCGCCCGCCGCCTGCTTGGCGTACAGCCCCTTCACGTCCCGCACCGAGCACACCTCGACCGGGGTCGCGACGTGGACCTCCAGGTACGGCGTCCCGTTCTCCTCGTGCCGCTTGCGGACGGCGTCCCGGCTGTCCGCGTACGGCGCGATCACCGGGACCAGCGCCTTGACGCCGTTGCGGGCGAGGAGTTCGGCGACGAAGCCGATGCGCTGCACGTTGGTGTGCCGGTCCTCGCGGGAGAAGCCGAGGCCCGCCGAGATGAACTCGCGGATCTCGTCGCCGTCGAGCACCTCGGTCCGGTGGCCCTCGGCGCGCAGCCGGGCCGCCAGCTCGTGGGCGATGGTGGTCTTGCCGGCGCTCGGCAGACCCGTGAGCCAGACGGTGGCTCCGGTGGTCACGTGGTTCTCCTGTGTCTGGTCGGTCGTCATCCGTGCAGCCCGCACTCGGTCTTGGCGCGGCCCGCCCAGCGGCCGGCGCGCGCGTCCTCGCCCTCCAGGACCCGGCGGGTGCAGGGGGCGCAGCCGATGGAGGGGTAGCCGTCCATCAGCAACGGGTTGGTCAGTACGCCGTGTTCGGTGACGTAGGCGTCCACGTCGTCCTGGGTCCAGCGGGCGATCGGGGAGATCTTGACCTTCCGCCGCTTCTCGTCCCAGCCGACCACCGGGGTGTTCGCCCGGGTCGGGGACTCGTCGCGGCGCAGTCCGGTCGCCCAGGCCGAGTAGCCCTTCAGGCCCTCTTCGAGCGGCTGCACCTTGCGCAGCCGGCAGCACAGGTCGGGGTCGCGGTCGTGCAGCTTCGGGCCGTACTCCGCGTCCTGTTCGGCGACCGTCTGCCGGGGGGTGAGGGTGATGACGTTGACGTCCATCACGGCCTCGACGGCGTCCCGGGTGCCGATGGTCTCCGGGAAGTGGTAGCCGGTGTCGAGGAAGACGACGTCCACCGGGGCGTCGTCCGTGCGCACACGCGAGGCCAGGTGGGCGACCACGGCGTCCTCCATGGAGGAGGTGACGCAGAACCGCGCGCCGAAGGTGTCGACCGCCCACCGCAGGATGTCCAGGGCGGAGGCGTCCTCCAGGTCCCGGCCCGCCCGCTCGGCGAGTGCCCTCAACTCCCCTGCCGTACGCTCAGGCTGAGCCGTCGTCATATCGAGTCGTCCCCTCCGTTGTCGGCTCGCTTCAGGCCCCGGGCGAGCAGCCCGAGGAACTTCAGCTGGAATGCGCGGTTGCACGCCCCGCACTCCCAGGCGCCGTGGCCCTGCTCGCCCGGGCGCAGGTCCTCGTCACCGCAGTAGGGGCAGTGGAACGGCGCGGCCCGCTCGCTCATGACAGCGCCTCCTCGGAGGCCCGGGCCGCCCAGGTGGCGAACCGCTCGCCGTCCTCACGTTCGGCCTGGTAGCGCTTGAGGACCCGCTCGATGTAGTCGGGCAGTTCCCGCGAGGTGACCTTCAGGCCGCGCACCTTGCGGCCGAAGCCGGCGTCGAGGCCCAGCGCGCCGCCCAGGTGCACCTGGTAGCCCTCGACCTGCGCGCCGTTGTCGTCGAGGACGAGCTGGCCCTTGAGGCCGATGTCCGCGACCTGGATGCGGGCGCAGGCGTTCGGGCAGCCGTTGAGGTTGATGGTGATCGGCTGGTCGAAGTCCGGCAGGCGGCGCTCGAGTTCGTCGATGAGCTGGGAGCCGCGCTCCTTGGTCTCGACGATGGCGAGCTTGCAGAACTCGATGCCGGTGCAGGCCATGGTGCCGCGCCGGAAGGAGGACGGCCGGGCGGTGAGGTCCAGCGCCTCCAGGCCCTCGACCAGCGAGTCGACCTGCTGCTCCGCGACGTCGAGGATGATCATCTTCTGTTCGACGGTGGTCCGCACCCGGCCCGAGCCGTGCGCCTCGGCGAGCTCGGCGACCTTGGTGAGGGTGGCGCCGTCGACCCGGCCGACGCGCGGGGCGAAGCCGACGTAGTAGCGGCCGTCCCGCTGCCGGTGCACACCGACGTGGTCGCGCCACTGCTGGACCGGCTGTTCGGGGGCGGGCCCGTCGACCAGCTTGCGGCCGCCCAGGTACTCGTCCTCCAGCACCTGGCGGAACTTCTCCGCGCCCCAGTCGGCGACGAGGAACTTCAGGCGGGCCCGGTTGCGCAGCCGGCGGTAGCCGTAGTCCCGGAAGATCGAGATGACGCCCTCGTAGACGTCGGGGACCTCGTCCAGCGGAACCCAGGCGCCGAGACGGACGCCCAGCTTGGGGTTGGTGGACAGGCCGCCGCCCACCCACACGTCGAAGCCCGGGCCGTGCTCGGGGTGCCGTACGCCGACGAAGGCCACGTCGTTGATCTCGTGCACCACGTCCAGCACCGGCGAACCAGAGATGGCCGTCTTGAACTTGCGCGGCAGGTTCGAGTACGCCTTGTTGTTCAGGACCCGGCGCTTCATCTCCTCCAGCGCGGGGGTGGCGTCGATGATCTCGTCCTCGGCGATGCCGGCGACCGGCGAGCCGATCATCACGCGCGGGGTGTCGCCGCAGGCGGTGACGGTCGACAGGCCCACGCCCTCCAGCCGGTCCCAGATCTCCGGCACGTCCTCGATCCGGATCCAGTGGTACTGGACGTTCTGCCGGTCGGTGATGTCCGCGGTGCCCCGCGCGAACTCCTGGGAGATCTCGCCGATGACCCGCAGCTGCCGCGTCGTGAGCGCGCCGCCGTCGATCCGGACGCGCAGCATGAAGTACTCGTCGTCCAGCTCCTCCGGGTCCAGGATCGCGGTCTTGCCGCCGTCGATCCCGGGCTTGCGCTGGGTGTAGAGCCCCCACCAGCGCATCCGGCCGCGCAGGTCGCTGGGGTCGATCGAGTCGAACCCGCGCTTGGAGTAGATCGTCTCAATGCGTGTCCGCACATTGAGACCGTCGTCGTCCTTCTTGACCTGCTCGTTCCCGTTCAGCGGGGTGAAGTGGCCTTCGGCCCACTGGCCCTCGCCGCGGTGACGGCTCACCTTGCGGCGGGGCGCTGAGGCGGCGGGGTTCTGCGGGGTGGCGGCCATGGTTCTACGTCCTTCGGACAGGCTGCGGACAGGCGGAAAGCGGCTCTGACCTGCGCTTGCGCGGGCATGTGGGCATGCGTGCGCGTCCTTGCGCAACAGGCAGGCGGGGAGAGGGGTGCGGCGGTGCTGGGGCGGTCAGCTCGCCGGACAGATGGCGCTGGACATGCGGCCGAGGTCGACGTGCCGCCGACTCACCAAGGCAATTCCAGTTCCAGGCATGGCGGAAGCCTGGCACGGAGATCTGGACACAGTCCAGCTTTATCCAATATGCGGACACCCTTGTCCCGAAGTGTGGGACAAGGGTGTCGTCGGTCACATGCCGCGCGGGACGGCTTGTCGTGCCAGGTCAGGCCGGGTAGGCCCCCGGCCAGGGACCGGGGGTGGCCACCACGGCCTCCTCCTCGACCTTGGTGTCGAACAGGGTGAAGCCCCGGCGCAGGTAGTTGTCCATCGCGAACGCGCCGTCCTTGCTGCACGTGTGCAGCCACACCCGCTTCGTCGGCGTCCGCTCGGGCCACCGCTCCGCCAGGTCCCAGGCGCGGGCCGCGCCGTACGACAGCAGGTGCCCGCCGATGCGGCGGCCGCGGAAGGCCGGGATCAGTCCGAAGTAGGCGATCTCGACCACGCCGTCGTCCTGGGGCTCCAGCTCGACGTACCCGGCGGGCGTGCCCCGGTCGTAGGCGACCCAGGTCTCCACACCAGGCCGGTCCAGCTGCCGCTGCCACCGGGCGTAGTCCCAGCCGAGCCGGTCCGTCCAGCGGATGTCGCCGCCGACGGAGGCGTACAGAAAACGGCTGAACTCCGGGGAGGGAACCTCGGCACGGACGATCCGCACGTCGCCGTCGGGGGCGGCGGCGGGGAGGAGGTCGGCCGGTGAGGTCTGTTCCAGGGACCAGGTGGTGACAGGGGCGCTGCTCATGCGGGCCAGGGAATCATCCCGTCCGCCCGTCTGTCGATCCGCGGCCCGCACGCCGGTCGGCCACCGGTCCGCCGAGCCGCCGCCCGTCCGTCGGTCCGCCCGCTCAGTCCAGCGTCCGGTCCAGCGCGGCCAGCGGCACCGCGAACAGCATCCGCCGGGACAGGGACCACACCTCGCCCGTCTCCTGCCAGTACGACAGCGATCCCGAGCCCTGGGCCCAGCAGTGGTGGGAGGCGTCCGAGCCGCAGCGGGCCGCCTTCGCGCCCTTGGTGTCCTGCCGCCAGAGGCCGCCGTGGCTGTCGGCGCTCCCGCCGTCCCCGGCGTTCGTGGACACGTGTCCCACATACCAGGACGGTTCGGCCGCCCCGGCCTGCCGGTACGACAGCACGCCCCGGATCCCGGTCGCCCGGGTGCGGTAGACCTCGACCGGGTCCACCCGCCCGGCGGCGCCGGTGGCGAGCAGTCCCTCGCGGGCGGGGTCGGTGCTGAACGCGTACCGCCACAGCCGCGCGCGCCGCTCGCTGCCCGGGGCCGTCCACTCGGCGGCGATCAGGCTGTCGGGCGCGGTGCCGCGGTCCAGGGAGAGCCCGGCGGGACAGGGCGGCCCCGAGGCGCCGCATCGGCCGGCGGCGAAGCGGTAGGAGCCCACGGCGGGCATCACGTACCGGTAGCCGCCGCCCGACCAGCCGCCGTGCACGCGGCCGATCGCGGGCTCGTCCGCGGTGGTGCGCTGGATGCGGTCGAGGTCGTAGACGTAGAGCGCGTCGGCGCTGCCGCGGCGCGTGGTGACCAGGAGCTTGTCCTGGTACCAGACCATCCCGGAGACGCCGGAGGACAGGCCGCGGTAGTCGCGGCCGCCGTCGACGGGCACGACGAGGAGCACCCAGCGGTAGACGGGGCGGCGCGGGTCGTCGGCGTCGACGAACGCGACCCTGGCCAGGCCCCGCTCGGCGGCGGGCCCGGTGGCGGTGTCGTGGGTCCAGCCGGTGAGGATCACCCGGTGGCTGCCCCAGACGCCGTCGTCGTCGGCGTCCCCCGAGGTGGTGACCGAGGCCGGCTGCCACGCGGTGCCCGCCGTGTCGGCCCGGTCCCAGCAGTAGGCGCGGGTGGCGGCCGGGGTGACGGGAAGGGTCTCGCGGTCCGCGGAGCCGCAGCCGGCGCCCTCGCGCAGGGAGCGGTCGGCGCTGCGCAGCACGGCGTCCACGCCGACCGGACGGCCCATGGAGGCGGCGAGCCGGTTCAGGGCGCGGGCGGGCACGAGGTGTTCGCTCAGTCGCAGCGGGGCGGTGTCCGCCCGGGAGGTCAGCGGCCGCAGCGCGCCGGGGTTCGCGGCGACCGTGGCCTGAGAGGCGCTGATCAGGGTGGCGGTCGCGGTGAGCGCCAGCGCGGTCCCGGCGAGGACCGCGCGCAGAGCCGCGCCCCGCCTGCGTCTGCGGTGTCTGCCGCGATGCTTCATGTCTCCTCCCGAGCGGGCCAACTGCGCCTGGTGGTCCGTGAGTTGACCAGGAAGCAGGTGGGGAGGCCCATAGGGATGCTACGGCAGTAACGGGCGCCGTGGGGCCAAGACCCGCAAATATGCGGAAGGCACGCGCACCAGGCGCACCGAACGGACCGCTCAGCCCGCCCGCTCAGCCTGCTCAGCCCGACCGAACGCCCGCACGTCTGTCCCGTCAGCCGGACCCGGCCGCCGTCCTGCGCCGCGCCACCGCCGGTGCCGTCGACCGGGGCAGCAGGTCCCGAAGGTCGCCGGGCAGCAGCACCTCGACCTCCGCGTCCTCCCGGAAGCGGTACGGCCGGTGACGCAGAACCTCGCCCGCGTAGCGGCGGATCCGCGACATCTCGGCCCGTACGGTGACCGTGCGGGACGGGTCGCCGAACAGGTCCTCGGCGAGGCCCGCCGCGCCGCGCCCCCCGCGGTGTTCGGCCAGCAGGTAGAGCAACTCCGCGTGCCGCGGACTGAGTTCCCGGGACCAGGAGCCCGCCGCGCCCGTCACGGTGACCGCCGTGCGGCCCGCCCGGCTCAGATCCAGCTCGACCCTGAGGGCCGTGGCCGGCGGCGGCTCCTCGGCGGCGCGCAGCAGCCAGCCGCCGGCCAGCGGCTCCACCGCGCAGGTGCCGAGCGCGGGCAGCCGGTGCGGGCCCGGCGTGAGCGGCTCGGGCAGCGCCACGCGCCGCACGTACGGCATCCCCGTGACGGCCGCCGTCCAGCCGTCCCGGTCCACGGCCAGTGCCCTGCCGTCCAGCCGGGCCAGCACCGGCGCGGCCACCGCCCGCAGCCCCTCCAGGGAGTCCAGGTGCAGTTCCCGCAGCCGGGCCTCGGCGAGCTTGGCCACCGCGTCCACCCAGGCGAGCGTCGCCGGATGCATGGTCCTGAGCGGGCCGCTCACGTCCACCACCCCCAGGAGCCTGCCGTCCCTGGGATCGGTGATCGGAGCTCCCGCACAGGTCCAGGAGGTGTGGGTGCGCACGAAGTGCTCGCCGGCGAAGACCTGCACGGGCCGCCGGACGACCGCGGCCGTGCCCACGCCGTTGGTGCCGACGACGTCTTCACGCCAGTCGGCGCCGAGTTCGAACCCGAGCCCGTCGGCCTTGCGCAGCACCGAGGGGGAGCCCTCCCGCCACAGGACGCGTCCCTCGGCGTCCGCGACCACCATGATGTGCGAGCCGGCGTCCGCGACCGAAAGCAGCCCCCGCCGCAGCACGGGCAGCACCCGCCCGAGCGGTGACTCCTCCCGTCTGCGCCGCACCTCCTCGACCGACAGCGGCCGGGACCGGACATCGCGGTCGGGGTCGACGCCGCCGCGCAGCATCCGCTCCCAGGACTGCTCGATCACCGGGCGCGGCGCGATCCGCGCACGTCGTCCGGCCAGCGTCGCCTCGCGCACCTGGTGCAGCACCCGGGCCGCCTGCGCCGCGTCCACGGCGGCCAGGCGTGCCACGTTCACCGGCGGGTTCACCACTGTGGTCCTCCCGGAAAAGGGGCATCCGAACACACTTGTCAAGCCGTCCGGGCGGCGGTTTCCGGTCCGGCCGTGCCTCCCATAGTGCCGTTCGGTACGGGCCCGCGACACGGACTCCGGGCACCGTCACCGACAAGTTGCAACCTTCTGCAACCCTGGCGATTCGCCCGCAGGTGGCCGAGACTTGACCACGACGCCGCCCCCGGGCGGCGTTTCGTGCCCTTCAACGGGGCCATGAGGCGGGGGTGGTGCCGTGTCGGCGCAGCACCACCCCCAGCCACCGGCACCCGGCCATCAGCAGCCCAGCCACCGGCATCCCGGCCACCGGGCCACCGGTGCACCCCGGCCAATGGCACCCCCGGCCGTCAGTACCGGAGGGCACCCGCGCCCGTGCCCCTAGAGCACCGGGCGGGCGCGTTCCACCACCGACGTCAGGTCCAGGCCGGACGGCAGTGTGCCGAAGGCGGCGCCGTGGTCGCCGCCGAGGCGCGAGGCGCAGAACGCGTCGGCCACCGCCGGCGGCGCGTACCGCACCAGCAGCGAACCCTGGAGCGCCAGCGCGAGCCGCTCCACCAGCCGCCGCGCCCGGCCCTCGACCCCGTCCAGGTCGGCGAGTTCGGTGAACAGGTCCTTCACCGCCCGGTCCAGCCGGTGGTCGGCGCCGTGCGCCCGCCCGATCTCGGTGAGGCAGGCGTCCAGCGCGCCCGGCTCCCGCCGCAGTGCCCGCAGCACGTCCAGCGCCTGCACGTTCCCCGCGCCCTCCCAGATCGAGTTCAGCGGTGACTCGCGCACCAGCCGCGGCAGCCCCGACTCCTCGACGTACCCGTTGCCGCCCAGGCACTCCGCCGCCTCCACCGCGAGCGGCGCGCAGCGCTTGGTGATCCAGTACTTGGCGGCCGGCACCGCGAGCCGCAGCAGGGCCAGTTCCCGCTCGCCGCCGTCGTCGTAGGCGGCCGCGAGCCGCAGCGCCAGCGCGGTCGCCGCCTCCGACTCCAGCGCCAGGTCGGCCAGCACGTTGCGCATCAGCGGCTTGTCGATCAGCTTCCCGCCGAACGCCTCCCGGTGCGCGCAGTGGTGGACGGCCTGGGCCACCGCCTGCCGCATCAGGCCGGCCGAGCCGAGCGCGCAGTCCAGCCGGGTCGCGGCGACCATCTCGATGATGGTGCGCACCCCGCGCCCCTCCTCGCCGACCCGGCGGGCCCAGGTGCCGTCGAACTCGACCTCGGCGGAGGCGTTGGACCGGTTGCCCAGCTTGTCCTTCAGCCGCTGGATCAGGAAGGTGTTGCCGGTGCCGTCCGGCAGCACGCGCGGGACCAGGAAGCAGGTGAGCCCCCCGGGGGCCTGCGCCAGCACCAGGAAGCCGTCCGACATCGGCGCCGAGCAGAACCACTTGTGCCCGGTCAGGGTGTACGTCCCGGCCTCGGCGAGCGGCCGGGCCCCGGTGGTGTTCGCCCGTACGTCGCTGCCGCCCTGCTTCTCCGTCATGCCCATGCCGAACAGGGCGCCGGCCTTCTGCGCGGCCGGCCGCAGGTCCTGGTCGTAGATCACGGACGTCAGCAGCGGCTCCCACTCGGCGGCCAGCTCCGGGTCCGCCCGCAGCGCGGGCACCGCCGCGTGCGTCATCGACAGCGGGCAGCAGCTGCCCGCCTCGACCTGGGTCCAGATCAGGAACCCGGCCGCCCTGCGCACATGCCCGGCGGGCCGCGTCCAGGCGGCCGTCAGCCCCGCCGAGACCCCCTTGCCGAGCACCCGGTGCCAGGAGGGATGGAACTCCACGCGGTCGACCCGGTGGCCGTACCGGTCGTGGGTGCGCAGCCGCGGCGGATACTCGTTCGCGAGCGCACCCCACTCCTGCACCTGCGCCGAACCCGCCGACCGGCCCAGCGCGGCCAGCTCGGCCCGCACCTCGTCCAGCGTGTCCCCGGCGGTGTGCCGCTCGACGGCCTCCACGAGGGCCCGGTCGGCGGTGAAGACGTCGTACGCCACCAGCGGAGGCGGCTGGTTCGTCACGCTGTGGGTCGAGTTGCCTGCCATGATTGCGAACCTACCCGGGATCGCGGCGATGCTGGCATCCAGAGTGGCACAGCCCGCCCGCCGGTGCGTCCGGTCCGCCCACCGGCACCGGAAGGTGAGGCCGGTCCGGTACGGCGGATACGGTTGGATCGTGCAGTCAGGAAGTGAAACCCCCGAGCGGCCCCCTGGCCGGCTCCACCGGGCCAGAGCCCTCTACCGCAACGTCTCCAAGCGCAGGACCGCCTGGCTGCTGCTCAAGGACACCGTCAACTCCTGCATGGAATACCGCATCCTGGGCCTCGCGGCCGAGGCGGCGTTCTTCACCCTGCTCTCCGTGCCGCCCCTGCTGCTGAGCCTCATCGGCCTCCTCGGCTACGTGGACGCCTGGACCGGCGCGGACACCATCGCCAGCCTGGAGCACAACCTGCTGGACGCCTCCCGCACGGTCCTGTCCGACCGGGGCGTCAAGGAGATCGCCGAGCCGATCCTGCACGACGTCATGAAAGGCGGCAGACCCGACGTCATCTCCATCGGCTTCCTGTTCGCCCTGTGGTCCGGCTCCCGCGCCGTCAACGTCTTCATCGACACGATCACCGTCATGTACGGGCTCGACGGCGTCCGCGGCATCGTCAAGACCCGGATGATGTCCTTCCTGCTGTTCATCGTCGCCCTGCTGATCGGCTCGGTGGCGCTGCCCCTGATGGTGGCCGGACCCGACGCGGTGGTACGCGTCGTGCCCTGGTCGGAGACGGTCGTCCAGGTCCTGTACTGGCCGGTCGTGATCGTGCTGTCCATCGTCTTCCTCACCACGCTCTACCACGTGTCCGTGCCCGTCCGCTCCCCGTGGATCGAGGACGTGCCCGGCGCCCTCGTCGCCCTCGCCATGTGGGTCCTCGGCAGCTTCCTGCTGCGCATCTACCTGACGAACACCATCGAGGGCGCCACCATCTACGGCTCGCTCGCCGCCTCCGTGGCCGTCCTGCTGTGGATCGGCGTGTCCGCCTTCGCCGTGCTCGTCGGGGCGGCCGTCAACGCGGCGATCGACCGCGTCTGGCCGGCCGCGGCCACCGGCGCCGCCCGCGCGGCCAACGAACGGGTCCTGGAGGCACAGGTCGCCGAGTACGTCGCCCGCGCCACCGCCGCCCGCGACAGCGACCCCGACGACCCCGACATGCCCTCCGAGTTCCCCGAACGCTGGTCCCGCTTCCTCCCCCCGGAGGACGTCACCGCCCGGCTGCGCACCCACGCCCGCAATCCCCACCACCACGCGCACAAGGACCACGGCTCCGGCGGCACCGGAGGCGACACCCGCCCACCCGGCCGATGACCGCCCCGGCGGCACGGCCACCCGGGCAACCGGTGCGGCCCCTCCAGCCGCCGTCCACCCCGGCAACCGGTGCGGCTCTCCGGGGGCCGTCCACCCGGCACTGCCACCCACAACCGGTGCGGCTCTCCGGCCGCCGTCCACCCCGGCAACCGATGCCGGGGGCCGTTTACCCGGCACTGCCACCCACAACCGGCATGGCCCTCGCGGGCGCCGTCCACCCCGGCACTGCCACCCACAACCGGCACGGCCCTCCGGGCGCCGTCGACCCGGCTCCCCACCCCCGCACGCGCCTCTACCCTGACCCCATGGACGCTCCTCCAGGCCCGAACACGCTCACGCGCGGGGACCCCCTCGCCTGCCTGCTGGACGGCCCCCGCGCCCGCGGCGCCTTCATGATCCGCGCCTGCTTCGAGCCGCCCTGGGCGGTCCGCGTCGAGGACCGCGCCCCGCTCACCGTCATGCTGATGGCACGCGGCGACGCCTTGATCACCCCCGACGGCGACGGCGAACCCGTCCGGCTGCGCCCCGGCGACCTGGCCCTGCCGGACCACGACATTCTCATATACACATATGACGATGCCCACGATCTAGTCTCGGTGTAGAT
>NZ_JAJSZC010000079.1:0-31925 GCF_036815105.1 Streptomyces sp. IBSBF 3136 | reverse complement strand
CCGCAAACTCACCCTCGTGCGAGCCCCCCACGCCCCGGTGCCGCAGGGCCCCGCGGCCTGACGACCCTCTTTCGGAGGGGGCCGGGAGCACGGCCCCGGGTGGCTCACCCGGCCGGGCCACCGCCCCGGGTGGCTCACCCGGCCGGGCCACCGCCCGGGGCCCGGCCGGCGGAACGTCCCCGCCGCGGCCGGCCCACGCTCACTCGGGCCGGTGCGCGGACTCCGTGATCTCGACGACCGCCGAGGTGCAGCTGTAGCCCGTGCCGCCACCGACGAGGAGGACGCGGTCGCCCGGGAGCACCTGGCCGGACCGCACCAGATCGTCGAGTCCCGCGAAGTGGTCGCCCGCCCCGAGGTGGCCGGCCTCGCTGCAGAACTCCCAGTTGGACATCTTCTCGTTGAGGCCGAGCTGGAGTTCGAGCTGCCAGCGCATCCGGGACCGCCCGGTGGCGTTGAGCACCACGCGGGAGACGTCCTCCATGCGGGTGTCCGCGTCCGCCAGCGCCTGCCGCACGGAGGCGTCGGCGACCTGGGCCGTCCTGAGGGTCAGCCTGCGCGGATCGCCGTTCGCCCGGACATAGTCGTCCGCGAGGGCGCTCAGGTCCAGCGGACGCCGCGCCTCGGACGGGTCGGCGACCGGGCTCGCCGGACGGGAGATCGCCTCCAGGGAGTTGTCCACCGCGGTCGAGGTGGACAGCAGCCGGGCGAACCCGCCGACGGACGACAGCACCAGCGCGGTCCCCGCGTCGCCGTAGACCAGACCCCGCTCGCAGCGCCAGCGGTCGAACGACGGTCCGGAGAACCGGTCCGCGGTGGTGAGCAGGACCGCGCCGCCCACCTCCAGGTGGCGGGCGCCGAGCTCCAGCGAGGAGACCCCGGCGTTGCACGACTGCTGGAGCCCGAAGGCCGGGACACCCGAACCGGCCGTACGGTCCGCCACATAGGAGGCCGGCGTCCACATGTCGGCGCCCTGGAACCAGACATGGCTGTGGAACACAGCGGACACCCGCTCGGCGGCCGCGCCGGCCCGCCGCAGCGCCGTGCGCGCCGCCCGTACCGCCATCTCCGGTGCGGACGGCCCACCGTCCGCCTCGGTCTCGGCCGCGGCGACGGACACGATCCTGTTCGCGGCGTGCTCGTCGGCGTCGTACGCCCCCGCCGCCACCGCCTCCTCGGCCGACAGCCGGCCGGGCAGCCAGACCCCGGTCGCCGCTATGTGTACCCCGTCCCAGCGCATCGCGTTCCCCTCTCCGGCCCCGAATCCGGATGAGGGGCCGCCCTGTACGTCGATACTGACATCGGACAGTTGCCTGTTTCCTGCACCATTCGGAAGATTCCCCTGCGGGTCCTTGGTGACTCTCCGTACGTAGATTCTTGAAGTACTGAAGGTCTACTGAACGACGCCTCAATAGCGCCCTTCTGGTGTTCAACTCCGGCAGGTAGGATGCCCTGCGCGCCGGTCCGGCCATACCGGTTCGCGAAGGGGGAGATGAGTGTTCGATGTGCTCGGAATCAAGGATGAGACCGCCCATATCTATCGCGCCGTACTGAATAATCCGGACGGCGATTTCCATGAAATTCTTCGGACGACGGGCCTTTCGGAGCAGGAACTCCGCAACCAGCTCGACATATTGAGCGAGTTGTCGCTGGTCCGGATCTCGGGGGAGGCGCCCGCCCGAGTACGGGCGGTGGGCCCGCAGACCGCGCTGAAATGGCTGCTGGCCCGGCAGGAGGCCCGCCTCGCGGAAGAACGCAAGCGGACCGAGGACGTGCGGCTCGCCGTGGAGAAACTGGCCGCTGAATTCACGGAGCCGCCCGGGGGGCCGGTCGGTGAAATCGAGCAGGCGGTCGGACTCGACGAGATCCGGGATCGCATCGGACTGCTGTGCCGTGAGGTCACCACGGAAGTGATGGCATTCGCGCCGGGCGCTCAGACGGCCGAGAACATGGAAGCCGCGAGACCGCAGGACCTGGAACTCCTCGACCGCGGCGTGCGTATGCGCACCATGTATCTCGACAGCGTGCGCAACCATCAGCCGTCCGTCGCCTACGCCACCTGGCTGACCGGTCGGGGCGGCCAGGTCCGCACGGTGCCGACCCTGCCGGTCCGCATGCTGATCGTCGACCGGCACACCGCCGTCGTCCCGATGGACGACCAGTCGACCGGCGACGGGGTGCTGCTGCTGCGCGGCAAGGGTGTCCTCGCCGCCATGTGTGAACTCTTCGAGAGTTTCTGGCAGCGGGCCACACCGCTCGGCGACTCCCGCGACCCCGAGGCGCCGCACGGGCCGAGCCGGGTGGAGACCGAGTACCTCAGGCTCCTGTACGACGGGTACACCGACGAGGTCATCGCCCGCCGTCTCGGTGTCTCGCCCCGGACCGCCCGCCGCATGGCGGCCGAACTGATGGAGAAGCTCCAGGCCCGCAGCCGGTTCCAGGCCGGGGCGAAGGCGGTCCAGCGCGGATGGATCAGCGCCGGTCCCTGACCTCACCACCGGCAGCTCGCGCACGCCTGCGCAGAAACGTATTTGCGGAGGCTTCGCCCGCCACCCCGTGGGGTGTGGCCGGCGCGTCCCGTTCGCCTGGCGGCGGGGTGAGGGTCCGCGCCCGGACGGGGTGCGGGCCTTTCTTCGTCCGGCCCCCACCCGCCGCGACTCGCGGCCCCGGCCGCCCGTCACCCCAACGGCCCCCCCATCGCGCGCCCCCTATGCGGTATGCGTCTTGTATGCCCATATTGACCGGTACGGTGGGTGATCGCGGAGGAGGCACGCATGCGGGGAATCACGCGCGCCCGATGGGTCGCCGGTGTGCTGGCGACGGGGCTCGCCGCCACGGCCTGCGGGAGCGGCGCCAGTGCGGGCGAAGCCGGGGTGCTGACCTCCTCCTGGGGTGATCCGCAGAACCCGCTGGAGCCCTCGAACACCAACGAGGTGCAGGGCGGCAAGGTGCTCGACATGATCTTCCGCGGGCTGAAGCGGTACAACCCGCGGACGGCCAAGGCCGAGAACATGCTCGCGGAGCGGATCGACACCTCCGACTCGCGGAACTACACCATCACCGTCAAGGACGGCTGGAAGTTCAGCAACGGGGAGCCGGTCACCGCCCGCTCCTTCGTCGACGCGTGGAACTACGGCGCCGGCCTCAGGAACAACCAGAAGAACGCCTACTTCTTCGGTTACATCGAGGGCTACGACAAGGTCCACCCCGACAGCGGACCGCAGACCGCCGACACCCTCTCCGGCCTGAAGGTCACCGGCCCCCGCACCTTCACCGTCCGCCTCGGCCAGAAGTTCTCCAGCTTCCCCGACACCCTCGGCTACGTGGCCTTCGCCCCGCTGCCGAGGACGTTCTTCACCGACCACGCGGCCTGGGTGAGCAGACCGGTCGGCAACGGGCCGTACCTGATCGACTCGTACACCAAGGGCTCCGCGATGTCCCTGAAGAAGTGGGACGCCTACCCCGGGCCCGACCGCGCCCGCAACGACGGGGTCACCCTGCTGGTCTACACCGACAACAACACCGCCTACACCGACGTGCTGGCCGGCAACCTGGACCTGGTCGACGACGTGCCCGCCACCCAGCTCAAGAACGTCGGCACGGACCTGGACGGCCGTTACATCAACACCCCCGCCGGCATCCTGCAGACGCTCGCCTTCCCGTACTACGACCCGCGGTGGAACACCGCCGGCGCGCGCAAGGTCCGCACCGGCCTGTCCATGGCCATCGACCGCGCGCAGATCACCAAGACCCTCTTCCGCGGCACCCGCACCCCCGCCACCGACTGGACCAGCCCGGTCCTCGGCAAGGAGGGCGGCTTCCAGGCGGGCCTGTGCGGCCACGCCTGTGAGCACGACCCCGCGCAGGCGAAGAAGCTCATCCAGGAGGGCGGCGGGCTCCCGGGAGGCGGGCTGAAGATCACCTACAACGCGGACACGGGCTCGCACAAGCAGTGGGTGGACGCCGTGTGCAACTCCATCAACAACGCGCTCGGCGACGACAAGGCCTGCGTCGGCAACCCGGTCGGCACCTTCGCCGACTTCCGCAACCAGATCTCCCAGCACCGGATGTCCGGCCCCTTCCGGGCCGGCTGGCAGATGGACTACCCCCTGATCCAGAACTTCCTGCAGCCGCTGTACTACACCAACGCCTCCTCCAACGACGGCAAGTGGTCCGACAAACGGTTCGACGGGATCGTCGACCGGGCCAACGCCGAGACCGACAGCGCCACCGCGATCGGGCTCTTCCAGCAGGCCGAGGGCGTGGTGCGGGACAACATGGCCGCCATCCCGCTCTGGTACCAGAACGGCAGCGCCGGGTACTCCGCCCGGCTCTCCCACGTCGCGCTCAACCCCTTCAGCGTCCCGGTCTACAACGAGATCAAGGTCGGCTGACCGGCATGGGGCGCTACGTCGTCAGACGGCTGCTGCAGATGATCCCGGTGTTCATCGGAGCCACCCTGCTGATCTTCCTCATGGTGAACGTGATGGGCGACCCCATCGCGGGGCTGTGCGGTGAGCGGGCCTGCGACCCGGCCACCACCGCCCAGTTGGAGAAGGAGTTCGGCTTGGACAAGCCGGTCTGGCAGCAGTACCTCACCTACATGGGGAACGTCTTCACCGGGAACTTCGGTACGGCGTTCAACGGCCAGCCGGTCACCGAACTGATGGCGTCGGCGTTCCCGGTCACCGTCCGGCTCACGATCGTCGCCATCCTCTTCGAGATCGTCATCGGCATCACCCTCGGCGTGCTGACCGGGATGCGGCGCGGCCGGCCCGTCGACACCTCGATCCTCGTCCTCACCCTCGTCGTCATCTCCGTCCCCACCTTCGTCACCGGCCTGCTGCTCCAGCTCCTGCTGGGCGTCCAGTGGGGGTGGATCAAGCCGTCCGTCTCCCCGCAGGCCGCCTTCGGCGAGCTGATCGTGCCCGGCCTGGTCCTCGCCTCCGTCTCGCTCGCCTACGTCACCCGGCTCACCCGGACCTCCCTGGCGGAGAACAAGCGCTCCGACTACGTGCGCACGGCCGTCGCCAAGGGGCTGCCCCGGCACCGGGTCGTCACCCGGCACCTGCTGCGCAACTCCCTCATCCCCGTGGTCACCTTCATCGGCGCCGACATCGGGGCGCTGATGGGCGGCGCCATCGTCACCGAGCGGATCTTCAACATCCACGGCGTCGGCTACCAGCTCTACCAGGGCATCCTGCGCCAGAACACCCAGACGGTGGTCGGCTTCGTGACCGTGCTCGTCCTGGTCTTCCTCATCGCCAACCTGCTCGTGGACCTGCTGTACGCCGTGCTCGACCCGAGGATCCGCTATGCCTGAACAGCCGTACCAGCAGGAGGGTGCGATCGCCGGCACCGGGATGGGCGGAGCCATGGACCTCGCGACGAGCGAGGCGGCCACCCTGGAGCGGACACCCGGCGGACCCGAGGGCACCGGACCCCGGGGCAAGCCGCGGTCGCTGTGGTCCGACGCCTGGCGGGACCTGCGCCGCAACCCCGTCTTCATCGGCTCCGCCGTGGTCATCCTGTTCCTGGTCTTCATCTCCCTGTGGCCCTCGGCGATCGCTCCCGGCAGCCCCCTGACCTGTGACCTCGCCAAGGCCCAGGACGGCCCGGGACCGGGCGCACCCTTCGGCTACGACGGGCAGGGCTGCAACGTCTACACCCGGACCGTGTACGGCGCCCGGGCCTCCGTCACCGTGGGCGTGTGCGCCACCCTCGGCGTCGCGCTCCTCGGCTCGGTGCTCGGCGGGCTCGCCGGCTTCTTCGGCGGACCGTGGGACTCGCTGCTGTCCCGGACGACCGACATCTTCTTCGCCATCCCGGTCGTCCTCGGCGGCCTCGTCCTGCTCTCCGTCGTGACCAGCAACACCGTCTGGCCGGTCATCGGGTTCATGGTGCTGCTCGGCTGGCCGCAGATCTCCCGCATCGCGCGCGGCTCGGTCATCACCGCCCGGCAGAACGACTACGTCCAGGCCGCCCGCGCCCTCGGCGCCTCCAACTCCCGCATCCTGCTGAGGCACATCGCGCCCAACGCCGTGGCCCCCGTGATCGTCGTCGCCACCATCGCGCTCGGCACCTACATCGCGCTGGAGGCGACCCTGTCCTACCTGGGCGTCGGCCTGAAGCCGCCGAGCGTCTCCTGGGGCATCGACATCTCCGCCGCCTCCCCGTACGTCCGCAACGCCCCGCACGCCCTGCTGTGGCCCTCGGGCGCCCTCGCCGTCACGGTCCTGGCCTTCATCATGCTCGGCGACGCGGTGCGCGACGCCCTCGATCCCAAGCTGAGGTGACGGCGCCATGCTGCTTCAAGTACGCGACCTGCACGTGGAGTTCCGCACCCGGGACGGGATCGCCCACGCGGTCAACGGGGTGTCGTACGCCGTAGACGCGGGGGAGACCCTGGCGGTGCTCGGCGAGTCGGGTTCCGGGAAGTCGGTGACCGCGCAGGCCGTGATGGGCATCCTCGACGCCCCGCCGGCCCGGATCACCGGCGGCGAGATCCTCTTCCAGGGCCGGGACCTGCTGAAGCTGAAGGAGGACGAGCGGCGGGGCGTCCGCGGCGCCCATATGGCGATGATCTTCCAGGACGCGCTGTCGGCGCTCAACCCCGTGCTCTCCGTGGGCGACCAGCTCGGCGAGATGTTCACGGTGCACCGCGGGATGTCGCGCAAGGAGGCGCGGGCCCGGGCGGTCGAGCTGATGGACCGGGTGCGCATCCCGGGAGCGGCCCAGCGGGTGCGGGACTACCCGCACCAGTTCTCCGGCGGTATGCGCCAGCGCATCATGATCGCCATGGCGATGGCGCTCGAGCCGGCCCTCATCATCGCGGACGAGCCCACCACCGCCCTGGACGTCACCGTCCAGGCCCAGGTCATGGACCTGCTCGCGGAGTTGCAGCGCGAGTACCGGATGGGCCTCATCCTCATCACGCACGACCTGGGGGTGGTCGCGGACGTCGCCGACCGGATCGCCGTGATGTACGCGGGCCGGATCGTCGAGTCCGCCCCCGTCCACGACATCTACAAGGCGCCCGCCCACCCCTACACCCGGGGCCTGCTGGACTCCATCCCGCGCCTGGACCAGAGGGGCCGGGAGCTGTACGCCATCAGGGGCCTGCCGCCGAACCTCATGCACATCCCGCCCGGCTGCGCCTTCCACCCGCGCTGTCCGATGGCCCGGGACGTCTGCCGTACGGACGAGCCCCCGCTGTACGCGGTCTCCGAGACCCGCGGCAGCGCCTGCCACTTCTGGAGGGAGTGCCTGCATGGCCCCGACCACTGAGCCGATCCTGGAGGTCCGCGGCCTCGTCAAGCACTACCCCCTGATGCGGGGCATCGTCTTCAAGAAGCAGGTCGGCGTGGTACGGGCGGTCGACGGCGTCGACTTCACGCTCGGCCGGGGCGAGACCCTGGGCATCGTCGGCGAGTCCGGCTGCGGCAAGTCGACGGTGGCGAAGCTGCTGTGCAACCTGGAGCGCCCGACGGCGGGCTCGATCAGGTTCAAGGGCGAGGACATCACCCGACTGTCCGGGCGGGCGCTGAAGGCCGTCCGCCGCAACATCCAGATGGTCTTCCAGGACCCGTACACCTCCCTCAACCCGCGCATGACGGTGGGCGACATCGTCGGCGAGCCGTACGAGATCCACCCCGAGGCGGCACCCAAGGGCGACCGACGGCGCCAGGTGCGCGAACTGCTGGACGTGGTCGGCCTCGACCCCGACTTCGTCAACCGCTACCCGCACCAGTTCTCCGGCGGCCAGCGCCAGCGCATCGGCATCGCCCGCGGGCTGGCCCTGCGCCCCGAGGTGATCGTCGCGGACGAACCGGTCTCGGCCCTGGACGTCTCCGTCCAGGCCCAGGTGATCAACCTGATGGACCGGCTCCAGTCGGAGTTCGAGCTGTCCTACGTCTTCATCGCCCACGACCTCTCCATCGTCCGGCACATCTCGGACCGGGTCGCGGTCATGTACCTCGGCCGGATCGTGGAGACCGGCAGCCAGGCCGAGATCTACGACCACCCCACGCACCCCTACACCCAGGCGCTGCTCTCGGCGGTGCCCGTCCCCGACCCCGCGGCCCGTGACCGCCGGGAGCGGATCATCCTCGTGGGCGACGTCCCCTCCCCGACGGACATCCCCTCGGGCTGCCGCTTCCGCACCCGCTGCTGGAAGGCCCGGGAGCGCTGCGCCGTGGAGGTCCCGGCGCTGGCCGTGCCCGAGGAGTTCCGCGGCACCACCGGCCCGGCGGCCCACGACTCCGCCTGCCACTTCGCCCAGGAGCGGCAGGTCGTGCCGCCGGAGGAACCGCGGCAGGCCGCCCGGAACGGCAACGGGCCGGGGTGACGTCGCACCCCGGCCCGCTTCACGGCACCCGCACGGCCGTACGCCGATCAGCGTCGCGCGTCCGTGTCTCGGCACCGCTTCCGTCAAGTTGCCCGCGCGTTAACGCCGTTCACGCCGATGCGCGCGGCAGGCCCAGCGAGCGCCGGAGGAAGTCGAGCTGCAACCGCAGCAGGTTCTCCGCCACGGTCTCCTGCGGCGTCATGTGGGTGACCCCGGACAGCGGCAGCACCTCGTGCGGGCGGCCCGCCGCCAGCAGGGCGGAGGACAGCCGCAGGGAGTGCGCGACGACCACGTTGTCGTCCGCGAGCCCGTGGATGATCATCATCGGGCGGTGCGGCTCGGCCGGGTCGACCAGGCCCGCGTCGTCGACCAGCGAGTTGCGCCGGTAGACCTCCGGCCGCTCGTCCGGGTGGCCGAGGTAGCGCTCCTGGTAGTGGGTGTCGTACAGCCGCAGGTCGGTGACGGGCGCGCCGACCACCGCCGCGTGGAAGACGTCCGGGCGGCGCAGCACCGCCAGAGCGGCCAGGTAGCCGCCGAAGGACCAGCCGCGGATCGCCACCCGGCCGAGGTCGAGGGGGAAGTCCGCGGCCAGCGCCTGAAGTGCGTCGACCTGGTCCTGGAGCACGACCTGCGCGAGGTCGTCCCGGACGGCCTTCTCCCAGGCCGGCGAGCGGCCCGGGGTGCCCCGGCCGTCGGCGACGACCACCGCGAAGCCCTGGTCGGCGAACCACTGCGAGGTCAGGTGCGCGTTGTGCGCGGCCACCACGCGCTGGCCGTGCGGCCCGCCGTACGGGTCCAGGAGCACGGGCAGGGGAGTGTCACCGGGGTAGTCCGTCGGCATAAGCACGGCGCACGGAATTCGGCGTGCGCCCCCATGGGCGAGCGTCACGCGGGGGGACAAACCCGGATCTTCGGCGTACGAGGTGACAGTCGCCGTTCGTTTTCCGTCACGCAGTACCTGGGCGCGGGCGCCCGGATCGGCCGGCGTCGCGGACACCAGCACCGTCACGCCCCCGGCGCGCACGGCCGAGTGCACCCCGGGCTCCTGCGACACGCGCTCCACGCCCAGTTCGTTGACCCGGTAGACATGCACCTCGCCGATCTCGGGGGACTCCGCGTCCTCGCCCGCCGAGGCCGAGACCAGCACGTCGTCGGCCGTCACGTCGAGTACCGCACGGATGTGCAACTGGGCACCGGTGAGCGGCCGTTCGCCCACCGCGAGCACTCGTGCGCCCCCCTCGTCCGCGATCCGGACCAGCCGCCCGGAGGGGCTCCAGCAGGGCACGCCGGGGAAAATTTCCAGCCATGTTGGATCTTCGTCGGCATGCACCATCCGGGTCGCCCCGGAGTCCGGGTCGACCGCCAGGAACACCTGGCCGCGCTGGTCCCGCGACTGCACGAGGAGCAGCGGCGCACCCGCCTGTGACCAGTGCACACGCGCCAGGTACGGGTAGCGCGCCCGGTCCCAGACGACCTCCGTGCGCGTCCCGTCAAGCCCGAGCACGAACAGCCGTACGTCCGCGTTGGCGGTGCCCGCCGCCGGGTACGCGACGTGGTGTGGCTCACGCTCCGGACGGGCCGGATCGGCGATCCACCAGCGCCGCACCGGCGTGTCGTCCACCCGCGCCACCAGCAGCCGGTCCGACTCCGGCGCCCACCAGAAGCCCCGCGTGCGCCCCATCTCCTCGGCCGCGACGAACTCGGCGAGCCCGTAGGTGACCTGGTCCGCCTCAGGCTTCGCCAGCGGCCTGTCGTCGCCGCCCCCGGCGGCCACGACCCGCAGCGCGCCCCGGGCGACGTAGGCGACGTGCCGCCCGTCGGGGGCCGGGCGCGGGTCGATCACCGGTCCCGGCACCGCGAGTTCACGCGTCGTGCCGGCCCGCAGCTCCGCCGTGAAAAGCCGCCCTGACAAGGCGAAAGAGGCCAACTCCACGGCCGCGTCGGTGGCGTAGCCGACGATGCCGGCACCGCCCTCACGACTGCGTTCCCGGCGCGCCCGCTCCTCGGCCGAGAGTTCTTCCGAGGCGCCCCGCAACAGGGCGTCCGGGTCGGCCGCCAGGCGCTCGGCGCCGTCCGCGGGGTCGAGGATCCAGAGGGAGTTGGCCCGGTCGGTGCCGGAGCGCGAGCGCAGGAACACGACACGCGAGCCGTCGGGCGCCACGGTGAACGCGCGCGGCGCGCCGAGCGTGAACCGCTGCGTGCGCGCGTGCCGACGGGGGAAGGAGTCAGCCTCGGTCGTCATACCCCGACCATATTGGCCATGCGCCCCCTTGTGCGGCCGTGCGCCGAGCGATGCGCGAGCACGGATAGTTATGATCACTACCGCTGAGTGGGTATGAACCTGCTGGCGTCCGCATGGGTTTGCGCCGACGATCAAGAACCAGGTCACAAGCCCCACAGTCCGAACCCCCCGCGTCCCTGGGATCTTTGGAGGTGAGCCGCCGTGGCACTCTCGATTTCGGCGGTGGTGCTGCTGGCGATCATCGTCTTCTTGTTGATCAAGAAGTCCGGTCTGAAGGGCGGTCACGCGGTCATCTGCATGCTGCTCGGCTTCTATCTCGCCTCCTCGACCGTCGCGCCCACGATCAGCGAGCTGACCACGAACGTCGTCAGCATGATCGGCAGCATCAAGTTCTGACGGCCGGCCCGGGCGGACCTCGTAGGGTGGTCCCATGACGGATCTGCCCGACCGGCGTCTGCTGCTGGTGCACGCGCACCCGGACGACGAGTCGATCAACAACGGCGCGACCATGGCCAGGTACGCGGCCGAGGGTGCCCACGTGGCCCTGGTCACCTGCACCCTGGGCGAGCGGGGCGAGGTCATCCCGCCCGGGCTGCGGCACCTGGCCGGTCCCGCGCTGGGCGCGCACCGGCGCGGTGAGCTGGTCTCGGCGCTGCGCGAGCTGGGCGTCGAGGACGTCCGGCTGCTCGGTGGCGCCGGCCGCTACGGCGACTCCGGCATGATGGGCATCTCCGACAACGAGGACCCCGACTGCTTCTGGCAAGCCGACCTGGACGAGGCCGCGGGCTCGCTGGCCGAGGTGATCCTGGAGCTCCGCCCGCAGGTCCTCGTCACCTACGACGACCACGGCGGGTACGGCCACCCGGACCACATCCAGGCCCACCGCGTCGCCATGCGCGCCGTCGAACTCGGCGACGAACGCGGCCACCGGGTCCAGAAGGTCTACTGGAACCGGATGCCGCGCTCCGTCGCCGAGGCGGCCTTCGCCCGCCTCCAGGACGAGCTGCCCGCCCTGCCCTTCGCCAAGACCGCCACCGTGGCCGACCTGCCGGGCGTGGTCGACGACGAGCGGATCACCACCACGCTCGACGGCGGCCCGTACGCCGCCGCCAAGGCCGCCGCGATGCGCGCCCACGCCACCCAGATCGAGGTGGCCGGCTCCTGCTTCGCGCTCTCCAACGAGCTGGCACAGCCGCTGTTCACCACCGAGTACTACGAGTTGGTGCGCGGCGAGGTGCGGCCCGGGGAGACCGACCTGTTCGCCGGCGTCACCGTGGAGGCGTCATGAGCACCACCGGCCGCGGCCCGATGCTCGCCCAGCCGCTGCGCCGCCCGTCGGCCGGGCGGATCGCCGCTCTCGCCGGACTCTTCGTGCTCGGCGCGATCGTCGGGCTCGCCGGAACCCTGGTCCAGGCCGCCTGGTTCCCCGGCGGGCTGCTGCTCGCCCTCGCCGGGGCCGCGGGCCTCTTCCTCGGCGGGGCCTACGCGCTCGGCGGCCGGTCCGGAGCAGTGGCCCCGGTGGCGGGCTGGATGATCGCGGTCGTCCTGCTCACCGCCGGCCGCCCCGAGGGGGACTTCCTGTTCGGCGCCGGTGGCGGCTCCTACCTCTTCCTGTTCGGCGGCATGGCGCTCGCTGTGATCTGCGCCACCCTTGGCCCCGGGCGGCAACCCCACGGCGGCCCCGCCCGACTTGCCAAGTGACGTACCACTTCGCCATACGACACGCGTGGGAGTCCGGTGTGGGTTTCCTGGGCGGTCATGGGATACACGCCAGAGGTGGCCAGTATGGTGGTGCGCGCCGCCGAGCTGCCCGCTGAGGTCGTAACGGGCGGCGGAGCCAACCGGGAGAACCTGCCTTGAGTCGTGAAACTGACACTCCGTCCTCCGGGCCCAACGGGACCGGCGGAGCCGCATACCCCTCGGGGACGCCGCCGTACGGGACACCCCTGGCTTCCGACGCCGGTGCGGACGCGGGCCGTTCGGCTGCGCGGCCCGAGGAACGCAAGACCGAGACCACGCTGACGACCCGGATCCGGATCAACATCCCCGGATCGCGGCCCATCCCTCCGGTCGTCGTGCGCAAGCCCGTCGCGGAGAGCGAGGCCGCCGGGGACGCCCCGGCCGCCGAGCCGCGGCCGGCGGCCCCCGCCGCCGCGCCGCCGCCTGTCGCCGCCGAACCGGCCGCCGAACCCGCCGCGCAGGCCGAGGAGAAGACCAGCGACTGGTTCGCGCCCCGCAAGTCCGGCGCCCCCAAGGGCGGTCAGGGTGGCGGCGGCACGAACGGGGCCGGTACGCCCGGCGGTTCCGCCGCGCCTTCCGCGCCTTCCGGCCCGTCCGCACCTTCTGCCCCTTCTGGCCCTTCCGCGGCTTCCGCCCCTTCCGTGCCCGGTGCGCGTCCCGGCGGTCCGGGTGCCTCCGGCACGGCCGGCGGCACCGGCGCCAAGCCCGGTGCCGGCCGTCCCGGCGGTGTGGTCGGCTCCATGGGCGCGCCGGGCGGCACCCGTCCCGGCCAGAAGGGCTCGGGCCTGCCCAGCGCCACCGGCGGCCCGGTCGCCCCGGGACACGGCGGCGGCACCGGCTCGTTCGACGTGACGGAGGCACTGGCCGCGGGCCCGCTGGGCGGCTCACGCCCGGGCACGCCCGGCGGCGGCGAGGCGAGCCGCGACGACCTGCCGTACTTCTCGGAGGGCGGCCAGAACGGCTTCGGCGCCGGTGCTTCCGGCGCGAGCGGTGCGAACGGCACCGGCGGGCCCGGCGGCCCGAACGGCTTCAACGGGCCGAACGGCCAGGGCGGCCGCGGCCCGCAGGGCCCCGCGGGCCCCACCGGCGGCCCGGTCACCGGCGACGGCCCGTTCGTCCCGGGGGCCGGCCCGAGGAGCGCGCTCAGCGACCTGGACCTCGGCCCGGGCGAGTCCTTCACCGGCCCCGGCGGCTACGGCGACACCGGCAGCCACCAGCTCCCGGGCGACACCGGCAGCCACCGGACGCCTTACGGCGACACCGGCAGCCACCAGGTGCCGGGCGGCTACGGCGACACGGGCAGCCACCGGCTCCCGGGTGACACCGGCAGCCACCACCTGCCCGGCGGCGGTCTCAGCGACGACACCGCGATCCTGACCCCGCAGAAGCCGGCCCCCGAGCCGGGCGCCCCCGGCTACCGCGCCCCGGACAACGTCTCCGGACACACCGTCACCAGCGGCATTCCGGTCGTCCCGTCCGCCGGGAACGCCCCGTTCGGTCCCGGCGGCGCGCTCGCCGACGGGCCCGCGCCGCGCAGCGCGCCCAAGCGGCCGGCGCCGGCCGCCCAGCCCAAGGCCGCGGCCAGGCCGAAGAAGAAGGGCCGCAACAAGCTCGTGCTGCTCGCCGTCGGTGTGGTCGTCCTCGCGGGCGGCGCCTACGGTGCCGGGCTGCTGATGAACCACACCGACGTGCCCAAGGGCACCACCGTGCTCGGCGTGGACATCGGCGGCGGCACCCGTGACGACGCCGTCAAGAAGCTCGACGACGCCTTCGGCAAGCGGGTCGACCAGCCGCTGAAGCTGTCCGTCGGCGGCCGGACGGTGTCCGTCGCCCCCGCCAACGCGGGCCTGCAGTTCGACTTCCAGAGCACGGTCGCCGCGGCCGCGAAGAGCGACTACAACCCGGTCACCGTGATCGGCACCCTCTTCGGGCAGAAGCGCGAGATCGAGCCGTCCATGCCGGTGGACGAGGAGAAGCTCCAGGCCGCGCTCCAGCAGACCGGCGGCGGCTCGGGGACGGGCACCGTCACCGAGGGCGGCGTCGAGTTCAAGGCCGGCAAGGCCGTCGCCGTCTACGGCAAGGCGGGCAAGGCCGTCGACGCGGCCCGCTCCGGCCAGGCGGTCGCCCAGGCCTACCGCACGATGGTGGAGACCGGCACGGCCGTCCCGGTGACGGTCCCGAGCACCACCCGGCAGCCGACGGTCTCGAAGGCCGAGGTCGACCGGGAGATGAAGGACTTCGCCGACCCGGCGATGTCGGCGAACGTCACGGTGCGGACGGACGCGCTGCACTCGATCCAGATGAGCCCGCAGAAGTCGCTGTGGAAGTTCCTCCGGGTGACGGCCGTCGACGGCAAGCTCGTCGACAAGCCCGACCTGGCCGCCCTGAAGCAGCTCTACGGCCAGACCTTCGACGGCGTGCTGATCACCCGGGCCAACGGCAAGAAGACCGCCGTCACGCCCCAGGACGTCTACGTGGCGCTGCGGGGCGCCCTGACGAGCCGGACCGACCGGGTCGCGGTCATCGCCACCAACCCGAACTGACACGCCCGCGCGGGGGTGCCCACCTGGCGCCCCCGCGTCGTGTCACCGGGCCGCATGACATCTGTCATCCGGCATCCAGGACCGCCGACACTGCCCCGCACCGGCCCCCCACGGTCAGCATGGTGGGCATGACAACGACAGCGGCACCGGCCACGACCACCCCGGTGGTCGGGTTCGACCAGGTGACCAAGACGTACGGGAGCGTACGGGCCGTCGACGGCCTCTCGCTCCGCCTGTACCCGGGGGAGACCGTCGCCCTTCTCGGCCCGAACGGCGCCGGCAAGTCCACCACCCTCGACCTCCTGCTGGGCCTCAAGCACCCCGACAGCGGCACCGTCGGCGTGTTCGGCACCAGCCCCCGCGAGGCGATCGTCGCCGGCCGGGTGGGAGCCATGCTGCAGAGCGGCGGGCTCATGGACGACGTCACCGTCACCGAGCTGGTGAAGCTGGCCTGCTCGCTGCACCCGAAGCCGTACAAGGCCGAGGACGTGATGGCGCGCGCGGGCATCACCCAGATCGCCGACCGCAAGGTCAACAAGCTCTCCGGCGGCCAGGTGCAGCGAGTCCGCTTCGCCCTCGCCACGGCCGGCGACAGCGACCTGATCATCCTGGACGAGCCGACCACCGGCATGGACGTCTCCGCCCGCCAGGCCTTCTGGGCCACCATGCGTGAGCAGGCCGACCAGGGCCGCACGGTCCTCTTCGCCACCCACTACCTAGAAGAGGCCGACGCCATCGCCGACCGGGTGCTGGTGCTGCACCGGGGCCGGCTGCTCGCCGACGGCACGGCCGCCGAGATCAAGGCCAAGGCCGGCGCCCGCCGGGTCTCCTTCGACCTCGAGGGCGAGATCGACGAGAGCGCCCTGCGCGACCTGCCGTTCCTCACCTCGATCGACGTCTCCGGCCAGACCGTCCGCATCCAGTCCGCCGACGCCGACGCGACCGTCCACGCCGTCTACGGCCTCGGCCTCTACCCCCGCAACCTCGAAGTCGCCGGACTCGGCCTGGAGCAGGCCTTCGTCGCCATCACGGAGGCCGAGGAGGCCAAGCAGTCATGAACTCGCTGATCAGACTCGAACTGAGCCGCGCCCTGCGCAACAAGAAGTTCCTGTTCTTCTCGGTGCTCTACCCCTCCTTCATCTACCTGATCTTCTCCAGCAGCTCCGGCTCGGGCGAGCGGGTCGGTGACAGCGGCCTGACCGTCGCCACCTACCTGATGGTCTCCATGGCCTCCTTCGGCGCCCTGACCGCCGTTCTGATGGGCAACAGCGAGCGCATCGCCAAGGAGCGCGAGAGCGGCTGGGTCCGGCAGCTGCGGCTGACCACGCTGCCCGGGCGCGGCTACGTCCTCGCCAAGACCGCGAGCGCCGCCGTGGTCAGCCTGCCGTCGATCATCGTGGTGTTCGTCGTCGCCGCGGCCGTGAAGGACGTCCGCCTCGACGCCTGGCAGTGGCTCGCCCTCACCGGCGTGATCTGGGCGGGCAGCCTCGTCTTCGCCGCGCTCGGCGTCGCCATCGGCTACGTGGCCACCGGGGACGCGGTCCGCCCCATCACGATGATCATCTACTTCGGCATGTCGATCCTCGGCGGCCTGTGGATGCCCTCCACGAGCTTCCCGCAGTGGCTCCAGGACATCGCCGAGTGGCTGCCCACGCACGCGTACGCTGCTCTGGGACGGGCCATCGAGCAGAGCGAGACCCCCCACACCCAGGACATCGCCATCCTCGTCGTCTCCTTCGTCCTCTTCGCGGGCGGCGCGGCCTGGCTGTACCGGAAGGACACGCTGAAGGCGTGAGCACCATGACGGAAGACGGCAAGGCGCCCACCGCGAAGCACGTACCCGTGGGCTGGCCGCCCCGCAACCGGCGCGAGATGACGGTCAAGGTGCTCTGGATAGGCGTCTGGCTGGTCTTCCTCAAGTCACCGATCGAGGACCTGGCCGGCGGCGCCCACACCACCGGGGCGACCGCCGCGGGGGCGGCCGGCCTCGCCGCCTTCGTCGGGTGCTACCTGGCGCTGGTCTTCCGCAACATGGGCCGGCCCTTCGCGCCGAGGCTGGTGATCAGCCTGCTCGCGGTCCTCGGCGTCCTGGCGCCCCTGCTGGCCTACAGCCTCGGCGGCGCCTGGCTCGGCCTGTTCATCTACCTCTCGGTGGCCTGCGGGGCGACGCTGCCGCTCCGGGCGGCCTACTGGGCCATCCCGGCCTCCGCCGTCACGATGTACCTGGTCGGACTGCACTCCGACGTCCAGGAGGCGCGCGACCTGCTCCTGCTCACCCTGCTCATCGGCTTCGCGATGACCGGCGTCGGCCAACTGGTCCGCACGACGATCGAACTGCGCCGGGCCCGGGCCACCGTCGCCCAGCTCGCCGCGAACGAGGAGCGGCTGCGGCTCGCCCGTGACCTGCACGACCTGCTCGGCCACTCACTGTCCCTGATCACGCTCAAGAGCGAGCTGGCCGGCCGGATGCTGCCCGGCCACCCCGACAAGGCGGCCCAGCAGGTCGCCGACATCGAACAGGTCAGCCGGCAGGCCCTGGTCGACGTACGGGAGGCCGTCACCGGCTACCGCCGCCCCCGCCTCGCCGCCGAACTCGCCGGCGCCCAGGTCGCGCTGACCGCGGCCGGGGTGCTGGCCGAGGTACCCGCCGACCCCGACCTCACCGGCATCGCCGAGGAGGCCGAGGCCACCCTCGCCTGGACCCTGCGCGAGGCGGTCACCAACGTGGTCCGGCACAGCGGCGCCGACCGGTGCCTGGTCCAGCTCCTGCGCCGCCAGACCCTGGACGGCCCGGTCCTCGAACTCACCGTCGAGGACAACGGGTCCGGCGGCGCGGGCAGGGGGCCTGGCAACGGACTGACCGGCCTGACCGAGCGGCTGGAGAAGGTGGGCGGCGCGCTGGAGGCGGGCCGGATCAGGCACGGTTTCCGGTTGCTCGCCCGGGTCCCCGCACCCCCCGTGGTGGCCGTAGTATCCGGGGCATGACGAGCGTGATCAAGGTCCTCCTCGCCGAGGACCAGTCGATGGTGCGCGAGGCACTCGCCGCCCTGCTCGGCCTCGAGGACGACATCGAGGTCGTCGCCCAGGTCGCCCGCGGCGACGAGGTGCTGGCGGCCGTCGGCGCGCACGGCGTCGACGTGGCGCTGCTCGACATCGAGATGCCCGGCTGCACCGGCATCGAGGCCGCCGCCCAGGTGCACCGCAGGTACCCGGCGGTCAAGCTCGTCGTCCTCACCACCTTCGGCCGCCCCGGCTATCTGCGCAGCGCCATGGAGGCGGGCGCCGACGCCTTCCTGGTCAAGGACGCGCCCGCCGCCCAGCTCGCCGCCGCCGTACGCAAGGTGCTGGCCGGGGAGCGGGTCATCGACCCCACGCTGGCCGCCGCCGCGCTGGCCGAGGGCGCCAACCCGCTCACCGACCGCGAGCGCGAGGTCCTGCGCGCCGCGGCCGACGGCTCCACCAACGCCGAACTCGCCGCCGCCCTGCACCTGTCCCAGGGCACGGTCCGCAACTACCTCTCCACGGCCATACAGAAGCTGGCCGTGCGCAACCGGGCCGAGGCGGTGCGCACGGCCCGGGAGAAGGGCTGGCTGTGAGGGCTCAGTTGAGCATCGCCCGGGCCGTCTCGGCCTGCTGCCGCACCCGCAGGGCGGCCGGTTCGTCGACCACCTCGATCAGATGCGCGTAGGCGTCGAGCTCGGCGGCGCCCGCCACGAACTCACCTCGCTGCACCAGTAGTTGGCCGCGCTCGTAGCGCAGCCGGGCCGGATGCGAGGGCAGCAGCAGGCTCAGCTCGACCGCCCGCAGCGCCACGTCCGAGCGCTCGGGCCTGGCCGCGGCCCACGCCCGGATGTTGTTCAGGATCCGCTGGACGACCTCCAGCGGCTCGGCGGGCACCAGCATGGAGGGCTCCAGCGGCGCCCCGGTGGCGCCCGCCACCAGCAGCTCGGTGTCGGTACCGGTCAGCACCCGGCCGCCGTCGAACGGATCGACCAGCACCTGGTCACGCTCCGGCCCGAACCCGACGACGAAGTGACCGGGCAGCGCCACCCCGTACACCGGCGCCCCGGCCCGCCGGGCGGCCTCCAGCCACACCACCGACAGCAGGATCGGCAGCCCGCGCCGCCGCCGCAGCACCTCGTGCAGCAGCGAGGACTCCAGCCGCTGGTAGTCGGCCGGTCTGCCGTGGAACCCCAGGCGCCCGCCCAGCAGCCCGCACACCGCCTCCGCCCACGCCCGCGGCCCGCCCGGCCGGAACGGCAGCTGCCCGGCGAGCCGGTCGAGCTCCACCTGGGCCGCGTCGATGCCGGCCTCGTCCAGCGAACCGTCCGCCTCGGCGCCGATCAGCAGGCACAGCGCCGACAGGTCGGGCCGTTCGGACCGGGCCTCCTCCCCGAACCGCCGCCGCAGCTCGGCGGACCGTTCCGGCGGGGGCGGATACGGGGGCGGGAGATGAGGGTGCCGCATGCCTGGCCTATGCCCTTCCACGGGGGTTCCTACGACCGCGCGGGGCCGGACTCGTCCGGTTCCCGGTAATGGTGGTAGGCGTGGTGCGGGGCCATGCCCAGGCCCGCGTACAGGGAGCGCGCGCCCTCGTTGTCGTCCTCCACCTGAAGCCAGGCCGCCGAGGCGCCCTCTTCCAGAGCCCGCCCGGCCAGCGCGGCCATCACCTCGGTGGCCAGGCCCTGCCGGCGCCGGGCCGGATCGACCTCGACGGCGGCGAACCCGGCCCACCGCCCGTCCACCACACACCGCCCGATGGCCGCCACCGGCGCGTCCGGGCCGTCCCCCGGCACGGTCGCGAACCACACCGACGGGCCGCTGCCGAGCACGCGCAGGGCCACCTCGCCCACCGGCCCGCGCCGGTAGCGGGCGAGCCACGCCTCGTCCGCCGACCGGGACAGCACCACCCCGGCGCCCTCGGCCCGGTCCGCGACCGGTGCCAGCGCCCCGATCCACAGTTCGGCGGTCACCTCCCGGACCCAGCCGCGCCGCTCCAGCTCCGCGCACAGCAGCTCCTGGGTGCCCTCGGCGCCGGTCGCCGTCTGCACGTAGGCGGGCAGGCCGCGTTCGCCGTACCAGCGCCGTACGGCCGCCAGCGCCTCGTCCAGCGGCCGCCCGGGGTCACCGAGCGGCAGCACGCTGTTGGCCCGCCGGGTGAAGCCCCTCCGCCGCCCGGCCGCCCCGGCCGGAAGCGGCTCGGCCGCCGCCCGCAGCTCCCACTCGCCGAGCGGCTCGCTCTCCACCGGCCGCCACGCGCGCGCGGCGGCGCGGGCGAGCTCGGGATAAGTGGCCGCCGGGCCCCTGCGGCGCGCCGGGGCGGCCGGCACGACCTTTCCCGCGACCAGCGCGGACTCCGGGATCCGGACGCTTTCTCCGTCCCGCCGTGTGATCATGAGCACGCCTGCGTCCCATGATGTGAGAACACCCACCGTGTCGGTGAACTTCTCCGGCGTCGCACCAGGTTCGCTCAAGCGCCGTACGGAGACCCGTTTGCCCACGTCAGCAGTGGTGATACGGACCTCGAGGCGTCCTTGCGCCGAGATTTCCACTGGTCAGTTCACCCCTCCTGTTCGGATCATGCCCCGAAACGGAGATACTAGGGGCGGGCATCGACGACGCCGCGCTCCCGCGCGCCAGGCGGCGGAGCCTACGGAGGCCCGCCAGCGCCCTATCGAGGAGGAACGACAGCGTGACCTACGTCATCGCGCAGCCTTGTGTCGACGTGAAGGACAAGGCGTGCATCGAGGAGTGCCCGGTCGACTGCATCTACGAGGGCCAGCGGTCCTTGTACATCCACCCGGACGAATGCGTCGACTGTGGTGCCTGTGAGCCGGTCTGCCCGGTCGAGGCGATCTTCTACGAGGACGACACTCCGGAGGAGTGGAAGGACTACTACAAGGCGAACGTCGAGTTCTTCGACGAGCTGGGCTCTCCCGGTGGTGCCAGCAAGCTCGGCCTGATCGAGCGCGACCACCCCGTCATCGCCGCGCTGCCCCCGCAGGGCGAGTGACCTTCCGGACGGCCTAGCGGCCCGCGCCGGCGCCGCCTCGGTCCCGTACGGCCGATCGCCCTGATCAGCGCCGTACGGGATCGAGGCGTTTGCCGTACCGACGAAAGAGAGCCAGTTTCCGTGTCCGCAGTCTCCGATCGTCTCCCCACCTTCCCCTGGGACAAGCTGGAGCCGTACAAGAAGACGGCCGCGGCCCACCCGGACGGAATCGTCGACCTGTCCGTCGGCACCCCGGTCGACCCGGTCCCCGAACTGATCCAGAAGGCCCTGATCGACGCGGCCGACTCGCCGGGCTACCCGACGGTCTGGGGCACCCCCGCGCTGCGCGACGCGATCACGGGCTGGCTGGAGCGCCGCCTCGGCGCCCGCGGGGTCACCCACCGCCACGTCCTGCCGGTCGTCGGCTCCAAGGAACTGGTCGCCTGGCTGCCGACCCAGCTCGGTCTCGGCCCCGGCGACCGGGTGGCCTACCCGCGCCTGGCCTACCCGACCTACGAGGTCGGCGCCCGCCTGGCCCGCGCGGAGTACGAGGTGTACGACGACCCGCGCGAGCTGGACCCGGCCGGCCTGAAGCTCCTGTGGCTGAACTCGCCGTCGAACCCGACCGGCCGGGTGCTGTCCCGGGAGGAACTGACCGGGATCGTCGCCTGGGCCCGTGCCCACGGCGTGCTCCTCGTCTCCGACGAGTGCTACATCGAGCTGGGCTGGGAGGCCGACCCGGTCTCCGTCCTGCACCCCGACGTCAACGGCGGCTCCTACGACGGCATCGTCGCCGTCCACTCGCTCTCCAAGCGGTCCAATCTGGCCGGCTACCGCGCCGCCTTCCTGGCCGGCGACCCGGCCGTCCTCGGCCCGCTGCTGGAGATCCGCAAGCACGGCGGCATGATGACCTCGGCGCCGACGCAGGCGGCCGTGGTGGCGGCCCTCGGCGACGACGAGCACGTGCACGCCCAGCGCGCGCGCTACGCGGCCCGTCGCACGGCCCTGCGGGAGGCGCTCCTCGGGCACGGCTTCCGCATCGAGCACAGCGAGGCCAGCCTCTACCTCTGGGCGACCCGCGGCGAGTCCTGCTGGCAGACCGTGGCCCACCTGGCCGGCCTCGGCATCCTGGTGGCGCCCGGCGACTTCTACGGCGAGGCCGGCGAGACGTTCGTACGGGTGGCGCTGACGGCGACGGACGAACGCGTCGCCGCGGCGGTGGCACGCCTGACGGCCTGACCGCGCCGCCCGCGAGGCGCCGGCGCACACGAACGGGGTCCAGGGAGCTCCCTGGACCCCGTCGGCGTGTCCGGGGGTCAGCCGCCCAGCGGCAGGCCCTTCGTCGGCAGCGAGGAGGTGGGCAGTGACGAGGTGGGCAGCCCGCCCTTGGTGAGGGAGTCCGTCGGCAGCCCGCCCTTGGTCGCACCGGCCGCGGTGTCACCGAGGACACCTCCGGCGGCCCCGGCCGCGTCCCCCGCGGCCTTCTGCGCCACGGGCGTCGTCTTCTTCACGGCACCGCCGCCGGTCTTGCCGGCGGCCGGCACCGCCTGCTCGACCGCCTTGCCGCCCGCGTTGCCCGCGAGGCCGGTGACGTGCTGCGCCGCACCGTCGACGGTGTTGCCGACCTGCGCCCCGTCCAGAGCGGTCAGGCCGCCGAGGTTCGGGGTGGCCGCCGGCAGGTTGGTGGCCGCGCCGGCAGAGCCGGCCGCACCGACCCCGGCGGCCGCTCCCGCTGCGACGAGCAGCGCGGCACGGGCGATCCGGCGGGTCAGGGGGAGGGACATGATGCTCCATTCGACGGGGGAGAACGCTGTGGTCGTCCGAGCTCGGACGCCGTGACTACCGCTCGAGGCCGACGAAGGTTGCGGACGCCGAAGGTAAAGAATGGATAACGCATCGCATTATCGTTTGTGGATAAAAACGGGCAAAGGACGCCCTTCCGTGCCCGTGCAGAATCCTTACCGCCCTGCAATCCCTAGGGCGGGCGGAAATCCGGCGCGGTGTGCCGGGACGTGGGCGCTCCCCGGAGCCGCGCAACCCGGCCGAGTGAGGCGTCGTACTACTGTCCGGTGACGATCCGGACCGCCCCCGAGGACTTCTCCGCGCCCCCGGTGCCCTGTGGGCGGGCGGTGTGCCACTGCCCGCCGCCGCTGCCCGCGGTCCACTCCCGGCCCGCGTACGACACCCGCTCGATGTGCAGCGCCGAGGAGTTGGCCACGGCCCAGTGCGCCAGCTGCCAGCCCCGCTGCCGCTCACCGCGCCCGGTCGCGTCCGTCCGCGCCCCCTCGGGCACCGGCACGGTCACGGTCCGCCCGTGCGCGGTCGCGGTGACGCTCGGCGACGGCGAGGGCGACGGCACCGTCGTGCCCCCCACCTCCGCGCCGGTCTCCTGCAGCGCGTCCCGCCCGAAGTCGCGTACCAGCGCCGCCCGCACCGCGTCGGGCCCGGTCGCCTCCACACCGGTTCCCGGGCGTCCGTCGCAGGTCAGCGTGGCCGCCGCGGTCCCGGTCAGCGCCGCGGCCAGCAGCTCGGCGTCCTGCTCGTGCTTGGCGTACGCCTCCGGGAAGCCGCTGCGCTGCACCCGCTGCGCCGCGACCGTCAGCGGCAGACTGCCGTAGTCCGGCACCCTGGCCAGGTGCGCGTAGAAGATGCCCGCCGCGTACGCCGGGTCCATGATCTGCCGCTCGGTGCCCCAGCCCTGCGAGGGCCGCTGCTGGAACAGGCCGAGCGAGTCCCGGTCGCCGTGCTCGATGTTGCGCAGCCCCGACTCCTGGATGGCTGTCGCCAGCGCGATCGTCACCGCCCGCCGGGGCATGTTCCGCCCGGTGCCGACGGCGGCGATCGTCGCGGCGTTCGCCGCCTGCTCCGGCGTGAACTCGTAGGACGCGCCGTCTCCGGTGCTCGACACCACCTTGCAGCCGCGCGCTCCGCCGCCCCCGGTGACGTACTGCACCACGAGGTAGGCGGCGACGCCGCACAGGACCAGCAGGGCCGCGCCGAGACGCAGGAGGCGGCCGCGACGCTTGGGGCGAATGGGGGACGGCTCTGACACGCGTACAAGGTAGCGGAGCCCTTCCCTCCCCCGGAGCCGGGTGGGCGAACCGCGGCCCATCGGGGCCTCCGGGCGGGCGCGCTAGGGTCGGCGGCATGGCCGACACCTTGCTCGATCTCTCGCTGGACGCCGCGGCGCTCACCGCGCGACTCGTGGACTTCCCCTCGGAGAGCGGTACCGAGAAGCCTCTCGCGGACGCGATCGAGGCCGCCCTGCGCGCCCTGCCGCACCTGACGGTGGACCGCCACGGCAACAACGTGATCGCCCGGACCGACCTCGGCCGGGCGGAGCGGGTGATCCTGGCCGGCCACATCGACACCGTGCCGATCGCGGACAACGTGCCGTCCCGGCTGGACGAGGACGGCGTGCTGTGGGGCTGCGGCACCTGCGACATGAAGTCCGGGGTGGCGGTCCAGCTGCGCATCGCGGCCACGGTCCCCGCCCCCAACCGCGACCTGACCTTCGTGTTCTACGACAACGAGGAGGTCGCCGCCGAACTGAACGGCCTGCGGCACGTGGCCGAGGCCCATCCGGAGTGGCTGCGGGGCGACTTCGCGGTCCTGCTGGAGCCGTCCGACGGACAGGTTGAGGGCGGCTGCCAGGGCACCCTGCGGGTGCTGCTGCGAACCTCGGGCGAGCGGGCCCACTCCGCGCGCGGCTGGATGGGCTCCAACGCCATCCACGCGGCCGCCCCGATCCTGGCCCGGCTCGCCTCCTACGAGCCCCGGTGGCCGGTCATCGACGGCCTGGAGTACCGCGAGGGCCTCAACGCCGTCCGCGTGTCCGGCGGAGTGGCCGGCAACGTCATCCCGGACGAGTGCGTGGTGACCGTGAACTTCCGCTACGCCCCCGACCGCACCGAGGAGGAGGCGATCGCCCACGTCCGCGAGGTGTTCGCGGACTGCGGGGTGGCGGAGTTCGTGATCGACGACCACAGCCCCGGCGCGCTGCCCGGCCTCTCGCACCCGGCCGCCGCCGCCTTCATCGAGGCGGTGGGCGGCACCCCGCAGCCCAAGTACGGCTGGACGGACGTCTCCCGCTTCTCCGCGCTGGGCGTGCCCGCCGTCAACTACGGGCCCGGCAACCCGCACCTGGCGCACAAGCGGGACGAGCGGGTGGAGGTGGCGAAGATCCTCGCGGGCGAGGAGCGGCTGCGCGCGTGGCTCACCGCGTAGCGGCCCGCCGGACGGCGCTGCACGTCCGACATGCTCACGTCCCCCCTCCGTAACCCGCGTGGATCTAGTCTGAGATCGAACTACCGGCAAGCGGAGGGAGCGCACATGGCGACCGGCAACCCCGAGGGGAAGAAGCAGCCGCCGGACGAGCAGCGGCTCGGACCGGTCCTCCGGCGGCGCGGGCAGGTCACGGCCAGCACGACGGACCAGCGGCTCCTGGACGAGCGCGCGCCCACGGACTGGGTGCACACCGACCCCTGGCGGGTGCTGCGGATCCAGTCGGAGTTCATCGAGGGCTTCGGCACGCTCGCCGAACTCCCGCCCGCGATCAGCGTGTTCGGCTCCGCGCGCACCCCGGTGGACTCACCGGACTACGACGCCGGGGTGCGCCTGGGCCGTGGTCTGGTGGAGGCCGGCTGGGCCGTGATCACCGGCGGTGGACCCGGCGCCATGGAGGCGGCCAACCGGGGCGCGTGCGAGGCGGGCGGCACCTCGGTGGGCCTCGGTATCGAACTTCCCTTCGAGCAGGGGCTGAACCCCTACGTCGACATCGGGCTGAACTTCCGCTACTTCTTCGTCCGCAAGATGATGTTCGTGAAGTACGCGCAGGGCTTCGTCGTGCTGCCGGGCGGCCTCGGCACCCTGGACGAACTCTTCGAGGCCCTCACCCTGGTCCAGACCCAGAAGGTCACCCGCTTCCCGATCGTCCTCTTCGGCAGCGAGTACTGGGGCGGTCTGGTGGACTGGCTCAAGCGGACCGTGGTGGCCCAGGGCAAGGCGGCCGAGAAGGACCTGCTGCTCTTCCACGTCACGGACGACGTGCAGGAAGCGGTCGCCCTGGTGTCGAAGGAGGCGGGCCGCTAGCGGCCCTAGGCCACGCCTCGCCGGGCCACCGCGGGAGGGCGGTGCCCGGCGATCGACGCCACCATCTCCAGCACCTGGCGGGTCTCGGCGACCTCGTGCACCCGGTAGACCTGGGCGCCGAGCCACGCCGACACCGCCGTCGTGGCCAGCGTCCCGATCAGCCGCTCCTTGACCGGCCGGTCCAGCGTCTCGCCCACGAAGTCCTTGTTCGACAGCGACACCAGCACCGGCCACCCCGTGGCGACCATCTCCTCCAGCCGCCGCGTCGCCTCCAGGCTGTGCCGGGTGTTCTTGCCGAAGTCGTGCCCCGGGTCGATCAGCACCGACTCCCGGGGCACGCCCAGTGCGACGGCGCGCTCCGCCAGGCCCACGGTCACCTTCAGGATGTCCGCCATGACGTCGTCGTACGTCACCCGGTGCGGCCGGGTCCGCGGCGCGGCACCGCCCGCGTGCGTGCACACCAGCCCCACCTCGTGGCGCGCGGCGACCTCCGCCAGTCCCGGGTCCACCCCGCCCCAGGCGTCGTTCAGCAGGTCGGCACCCGCCTCGCACACCGCCTCGCCGACCTCGGCCCGCCAGGTGTCCACGCTGATGATCACGTCCGGGAAGCGGCGCCGCACCTCCGCGACGAAGCCGACGGTGCGCCGCACCTCCTCCTCGGCGGTGACCTCCTCGCCCGGCCCGGCCTTCACCCCGCCGATGTCGACGATCGCGGCGCCCTCGGCCACCGCCCGCTCCACGCGCGCCAGCGCCGGCTCGTCGCGGAACGTGGCCCCCTGGTCGTAGAAGGAGTCCGGGGTCCGGTTCACGATCGCCATCACCACCGGCTCGTGCGGCCCGAATTCCCGCTTGCCCAGCCTGAGCATCCCCTGTGACCTCTCCCGTGACTTGCCGCAGTACCGCCGCCTGCGACCCTAACCGCCAGACTCGCATGGCACGATCGGACCCAGACAGAATCGGCTTCCGGCACAGCGTCCGGCACATCGAGCGTGGGGACCTCCAACGATGGTCATGTTCTTGTTCCTGGTCGTCGCCCTCGCCGTGGTGGTGGCGGCGGTGACACTCGCCGTGGTGGGCGGCGGCGAGAGCGCGCCGCTGCCCGAAGCGGCCCCCGAGCGGCTCCAGGACCCGCTGCCCCCGGACCGCCCGGTCAGCGGGGCCGACGTGGAGGCCCTGCGCTTCCCCGTCACCCCGCGCGGCTACCGCATGGCCGACGTCGACGACGCCCTCGGCCGCCTCGCCGCCGAACTCGCCGAGCGGGACGCCCGTATCGCCGACCTGGAGTCCGCGCTGGCGGGCGCCCGCGCGGCCGCGCACACCCGGCTGGACAAGCCGGGCCCGGAGGGCGGGCGATGAGCGCCGCGCTCGCCGGTCCGGACGGCGCGCTGCGCTGCCCCTGGGCCCTGTCCACCGAGGACTACGTGGCGTACCACGACGAGGAGTGGGGCCGCCCGGTCCACGGCGACGACGCCCTCTTCGAGCGGCTCAGCCTGGAGGCGTTCCAGTCGGGCCTGTCCTGGATCACGATCCTGCGCCGCCGCCCGGGCTTCCGTACGGCCTTCGCCGGCTTCCACATCGAGAAGGTCGCCGCCTTCACGGACGAGGACCGCGAGCGGCTGCTGACCGACGCGGGCATCATCCGCAACCGCGCCAAGATCGACGCGACGCTCGCCAACGCGCGCGTGCTCGCCGGCTGGGCCGAGGGCGACCTCGACGACCTCGTCTGGTCGCACGCCCCCGACCCGGCGGGCCGCCCGGCGCCGAAGACACTCGCCGACGTCCCCGCGGTCACCCCGGAGTCCACCGCCCTGTCCAAGGCGCTGAAGAAGCGGGGCCTGAGATTCGTCGGCCCGACCACGGCGTACGCGCTGATGCAGGCGTGCGGGCTGGTCGACGACCACCTGGAGACCTGTGTGAGCCGCGGCCGCCCGTCCGCCCGCTAGCCGGCGCTCAGCGGCCGAGGTACTTCGGCTTCTCCTTGTTCACGAACGCCTGCACCGCGATCGTGTGGTCCTCGGACTGCCCGGCCCGGGTCTGGAGCTCGTCCTCCTTGTCCAGGGTCTCGGCGAGGGAGTGCGTCAGGCCGTAGGCCATCGCCTCCTTGATCGCCGCGTAGGCCACGGTCGGGCCCTCGGCCAGCGCCCGCGCCACCTTCTCGGCCTCGGCGCGCAGCTCGGCGGAGGGCACGAGCCGGTTGGCGATGCCCAGCTCCAGCGCGTCCTGGGCGCTGATGCTGCGCGGGAAGAGCAGCAGGTCGGCGGCGCGGCCCGGGCCGATCACCCGGGGCAGTGTCCAGGAGATGCCGGAGTCCGCCGTCAGCGCGACGCCCGCGAAGGAGGTGTTGAAGGCCGCCGTCTCGGCGACCACCCGGTAGTCGGCGGCGAGCGCGAAGCCGAAGCCCGCCCCGGCCGCCACCCCGTTCACCGCGGCGACGACCGGCTTGGGCGCCCCGGCCAGCGCCTTCACGATCGGGTTGTAGTGCTCCTTGACCGTGCTCATGGTCTGCCGGGACCCCGTCTCGCGGTCCGACACCAGCAGCCCGATGTGCTCCTTGAGGTCCTGGCCCACACAGAACGCCCGGTCCCCGGCCGCGGTCAGCAGGATCGCCCGTACGGCCGTGTCAGCGGCCGCGGATTCCGCCGCCTCCCGCAGGGCGACCTTGGTCGCGATGTTCAGCGCGTTCATCGCCTCGGGGCGGTTCAGCGTGATCGTCGCGAGCCCGTCGCTCACCTCGTAGAGCACGGTGTCGGCCATGGCGCATCCCCTCGTGTCGCAACTGGTGACGTACCGCCCGGTACGCCGCTCTCCGAAGGACAGCATGGCGGACGACGAGGTCCGGTGACCGGACCGGACGTGTGACCTGCGTCAAAGAAATCGGGAGCGGATTCGGGGCGGAGGGGTCCGCGGGGTGGCGCAGTATCGCAGTCACATCCCCGAATTGAGTGGTTTTGCTCGCGCGCGTTGCCCAAGCGATGCCTACCGATGTTGGTCATCGGGTCCTGAGATGCGGGATAATGGCTTGGAAGCAATGTGTTCGATGCCGGTGACGCGTGTCCGCCACGGACTGCGGGTGCCCTCCGGGGGCCGTCGGCAGACGATGATCCTGGTTTCAGGAAGGGGAACGAGCATGGCGGCCATGAAGCCGCGGACGGGTGATGGCCCGCTCGAGGTGACCAAGGAGGGGCGGGGCATCGTCATGCGCGTTCCGCTCGAAGGCGGCGGTCGACTCGTCGTCGAGCTGACCCCTGACGAGGCCGAGGCGCTCGGCGACGCCCTCAAGAAGGTCGTCGTCTGACGAGCCGACGCTCCTGGCTTTCCGGCTGCCCCGGCATCGTAAGCGGTGCCGGGGCAGTCGCATACCCGGGCCCCCGCGGCCCGCGGGGCATCGGCGCGGGAGGACTCACCGCTTGACGGCGCACAGCAGACCGTCGCCCACCGGCAGCAGCGAGGTCACCAGTTCCTGGCTCTCCCGCACCGTGCGCAGCAGCTCGCGCAGCCGCAACACCTCCGTGGGCTGCGGTCCCGAGTCGACCGTACGGCCGCTGGCGAAGATCCCCTCGAAGACCACGAGCCCGCCCGGACGCAGCAGGCGCAACGATTCGGCGAGATAGTCCGAGTACTCCAGCCGGTCCGCGTCGCAGAAGACGAGGTCGTAGCCGGCGTCCGCGAGCCGGGGCAGCACGTCCAGGGCGCGGCCGGGGATGAAACGGGCCCGGTTGCTGGCGAAGCCGCAGGCGCGGAAGGCCTGCCGGGCGAACTGCTGGTGCTCCGGCTCCTGGTCGACCGTGGTGAGCACCCCGTCCGGGCGCATGCCGTGCAGCAGATTCATCCCCGACACCCCGCAGCCCGTGCCGATCTCCGCGACCGCCTTCGCGTCCACGGAGGCGGCGAGCAGTCGCAGCGCGGCGCCCGTGCCGGGCGACACCGAGCGCAGCCCTGCCTCGCGGGCCCGTTCACGGGCCCAGCGCAGTGCTTCGTCCTCGGCGACAAAGGCGTCGGCGAACGCCCAGCTCGTCTGCCGGTTGGCGGTAATGACCCTCTCCTGTCCCCGTGGTTGCCTCGGCGTGACTGTATCCGTTGGCGTCGGGAACCCGCAGATGGGACCGGGCGTTAAAAGGGTGGGGACGAGAGCCCGGAACGCGACGGGGGGGTACGAGGTGGACCAGGACGCCCAGCACATGCTGACGCAGCCGTATCAGCGCGTATCAAATTCTCGTAAAACCGCTTATCCGGAGCTAACGGGCGAGGTGGCTATGGTAGGGGCTCCACTGGACACCACCAGAGCCGACAGGGGAGGTGCGGCTACGCCCGGGGACCGGGGCGGAGTGCTGCGGCGCTTCCTCGGGTCGGCGGGCAGGCCGAAATCCGTGACCGACACCGCTGCTGACCACAGCCACGCCGCCGGCGCCGCCGCGGCCGACGCCCAGACCGCGACCTTTTCCACCGACGCGGACGGGCAGGCTTGGACTCCGCCCACGTGGGAGGAGATCGTCAGCACGCACAGCGGCCGGGTGTACCGGCTCGCCTACCGCCTCACCGGCAACCAGCACGACGCCGAGGACCTCACCCAGGAGGTCTTCGTGCGGGTCTTCCGTTCCCTGTCGACGTACTCGCCGGGCACGTTCGAGGGCTGGCTGCACCGCATCACCACCAACCTCTTCCTGGACATGGTCCGGCGCAAGCAGCGCATCCGCTTCGACGCCCTCGGCGAGGACGCGGCCGAGCGCCTGCCCAGCCGCGAGCCCACCCCGCAGCAGGTGTTCAACGACGCCCACTTCGACGCCGACGTCCAGCAGGCCCTCGACACCCTCGCGCCCGAGTTCCGCGCCGCGGTCGTCCTGTGCGACATCGAAGGACTGTCGTACGAGGAGATCGCCGCCACCCTCGGCGTGAAGCTCGGCACGGTCCGCTCCCGCATCCACCGCGGCCGCTCCCAGCTCCGCAAGGCACTCGCCCACCGTTCGCCGGACGCGCGCAGGACCGAGCGGCGGTCGTTCGTGGCCCGTGTCCCCGCTCTGGGGGGAGGGGGCGCGACCGCGTGAACGGATCCCGACCCACACCCTCGCATCTCGCGGAGCAGCACCTGGGAGACCGGCTCTCCGCCCTCGTGGACGGGGAGCTCGGTCATGAGTCGCGTGACCGGGTCCTGGCCCACCTGGCCACCTGCGCCCGGTGCAAGGCGGAGGCGGACGCCCAGCGCCGCCTGAAGAACGTGTTCGCCGAGGCGGCCCCACCGTCGCCCTCCGAGAGCTTCCTGGCCCGGCTCCAGGGCCTTCCCGGGGGAGGTGACCTGGACGGCGGCGGCACGCCGGCGCCCGGGGGCGGACTCCTCGGACGGGAACCCGACACCGGGGTCTTCGGCCTGAGGCGCGGCGAGCGCTTCGAGTTCGGGTACGTCCCCGCCGTCCCCGCGCATCCCGGCGCCCCCGAGGAGCGCGGCTTCCGCATCCACCCCGTCGGCCGCCCGGACGCCGACCGCTCCGCCTCGCGCGGACTGCGGTTCGCGTTCGCCGCCGCCGGCGCGGTGTCGCTGGCCGCCCTCGCCCTCGGCGGCGTGACCACCGCCCTGCCCGGTGACACGGCGGCCGACGTCCGCGGCGGCGCGGGCACGGGCAACGTGATCCCCGCGCGCTCGGCCGGCACCGGGGCGGGCGCGGCGACGCCCGAGTCCCAGCGCCGCCGCTCGGTGGGACCGCTGCTCCAGGGCAGCAGCCTGCTCGGCCAGACCTCCGTGGCACCGACCTCCATGTCGGCGCCACTGCTGCCCGGAGTGCCGACCCCGGCCACCGGGCGGATCCAGGACACCGTGCACGGCCTGACCACACCGGTGATGGCCGGTGCGGCCGCGGTCTCCCCGCTGATACGCCCGCTGAGTGAGATCGCCCCGTTCTCCCTGGCCCTGCCGGCACCGCCCCGGATGTCCGGCCCCGGCCTGCTGTCCGCCCCCGTCCCCGACAGCGACCCCGCTCCGTC
>NZ_JAJSZC010000078.1:0-31964 GCF_036815105.1 Streptomyces sp. IBSBF 3136 | reverse complement strand
AGCCCGGACGGGGCCGTACGGCGAGAGCGGCCGACCGGGGGGGTAAGGCTGACGGATTGGCCGGCCCCCTCCCCCGTCGGGGCTGCGACGGGGGTCGGGATCTGACTGACGCGGTCCTCCCCCGGAGAGAAGGGGTAGCGGACACCGGGTCCTTACTGGCACGGGCCACCCCCGGAAGGGGCAGCGAACGCCGGGCCGACGGACTCGGCCCACCCCCCACCGGCGGCGGCGAACGCCGGGATCGGACTGGCGCGGCCCTCCCCCGGCGGGGGTGGCGGAGGCCGGGTCCTTACTGGCACGGGCCAGCCCCGGGGGCCGAGGGCCGGGACGACGGGCGCGGGACACCCCCGGAGGGGCCGGCACAGGCCGGGGTCCTGACTGGCGCGGCCCACCCCGCCGGAGGGGCCGCCGGAGCGAAGGCGTGATCGTCGGGGGCGCAGGCCGAGGGGTGGGGGCGCGTTACCCGTGCGGCCTCATGCCGGGTGGGAGCGGTGGGCGCCGGGGATGCTTCGCCACACCACGGCCCGGCCGAGCCCTGGGCCGGTCACTTGTAGAACGCGATGGCGAAGGCGAACAGCCCCAGCAGCAGGACGATGCCCGCGGCACCGCAGATGATCCCGGCGAGGGCCACGCCTGGGTTGTCGGCCTCGCCGCGGCGGGCCTTGGCGCGGCCCAGGGAGCCGAGGACCACCGCCAGGATGGCCATCACGATGGCCATCGGCCAGGCGCAGAACCCGACCACCGACAGGATGCCCAGCACCAGCGAGGCCGTGCCCATGCCGTTGTTCGACTGCGGCTGCATACCCGGCCAGCCGTAACCGGCCGCCGCCGGGTAGGAGGGGATGCCGGGCCCGCCGTAGCCGGGGTACGGCTGCGGGGCCGGGTAGCCGTACGCCGCCGGGGCGGCCGGATAGCCGTACGGCACCTGGCCGGGACCGTCGGGGGATATGGGCGGCGGCGGTACGGGGACCCTTTCCTGCGGCTGGGCGGCGGCCGCCGGAGGCGGCGCGTACGGGTTGCCGAGGCCGTCGGGGGCCTGCGGGGCGTAGGGGTGCACCGGCGCTCCGGCCTGGTAGCCGGGCCCGGGCGGCCCGAACGGGTTCGCGGGCGCGCCCGAAGGTGGCGCGAAGGGGTTCGCGGGTGCGGCGACGGGAGGCGCGAACGGGTGTCCCGGGGTGCTCGCCGACGGCGAGCCGGCAGGGGGCGCGAACGGGTTCGCCTGGCCGGGCGCGGACGGCGTGGGGGCCGGTGGGGCGAAAGGGTCGGCCGGCCGGGCCCAGGCCGGTGGCACCGCGTCGGCCGGCGCGTCCCCGGCGGGGAGTGAGGAGACCGTCTGCTGGTCATGGACAGGAGACCGCGGCGACGGTGTCGCGCCGGTGGAAGCGGCCGAAGACCCGGGGACGTCCGGGACGTCGGAGCCGTCCCAGACCTCGGAGACGGCCGTGGCACCGGCCCCGTGCGCGCCCGCCCGAGGCGCCCACGGGTCCGCGTCCACGCCCGCGGCGGGCGTCGGCGACCCCGCCCCGTCCGGCGCGGACCGCTCGGTCCCGGCGGACTGCCGCCCGCCCTCCTTGTCCAGCGAGACCCGGGGCGCGGCGCCCTCGGGTGCCACGGACCCGTCGCCGGCGCCGTGCTCCGGCGGTATCGGCTGCGGCACCTGCTCGGACATGGTTCAGGACCCCCTGTGTCGGACGTCCGGCCATGCTACGGGCGAGGCCGGGACCGCCGAGGCCGGGGGCCTACGATGACCTCGAGTCACCGATCAGCCGATCACCCGCGCCCGGACCACGGACCTCGGTCCGCGGGCGCCGTTCCCGGGGAGGAACCCTTGACCGACCGCAGCTCCGTACCCGCCGTCGGCACGTCCGACCGCGATCTGCACGCCTTCATCGCCGGACTGCCCAAGGCCGAACTGCACGTCCACCACGTCGGCTCCGCCTCCCCGCGTATCGTCTCCGAACTGGCCGCCCGCCACCCCGACTCCAAGGTGCCCACCGACCCCGAGGCCCTGGCCGACTACTTCACGTTCACGGACTTCGCGCACTTCATCGACGTGTACCTGTCCGTCGTGGACCTGATCCGCACCCCGGAGGACGTCCGGCTGCTGACCTACGAGGTGGCCCGGGACCTGGCCCGGCAGCAGGTGCGGTACGCCGAGCTGACCATCACCCCGTTCTCCTCGACCCGCCGCGGCATCGACGAGCTGGGCTTCATGGCGGCCATCGAGGACGCCCGCAAGGCCGCCGAGGCCGACTTCGGGACCGTGCTGCGCTGGTGCTTCGACATCCCCGGGGAAGCCGGCCTTGAGTCCGCCGAGGAGACCGTACGCCTCGCGACCGACGACCGGATCCGCCCGGAGGGCCTGGTGTCGTTCGGGCTCGGCGGCCCCGAGATCGGCGTGCCCCGGCCGCAGTTCAAGCCCTACTTCGACCGCGCCATCGCGGCCGGACTGCGCTCCGTACCGCACGCCGGGGAGACCACGGGACCGCAGACGGTGTGGGACGCGCTGACCGAGCTGCGCGCCGAGCGCATCGGGCACGGCACCAGTTCCGCCCAGGACCCCGCGCTGCTCGCACACCTCGCCGAGCACCGCATCCCGCTGGAGGTCTGCCCGACGTCCAACATCGCCACCCGCGCCGTCCGCACCCTGGACGAGCACCCGATCAAGGAGTTCGTCCGGTCCGGGGTGCTGGTCACGATCAACTCCGACGACCCGCCGATGTTCGGCACCGACCTCAACAACGAGTACGCGGTGGCCGCCCGCCTCCTCGACCTCGACGAGCGCGGCCTGGCCGACCTGGCGAAGAACGCCGTACAGGCGTCCTTCCTGGACGCGCCCGGCAAGGCCGGGATCGAGGCCGAGATCGACACCTACACCGCCGCCTGGCTCGCGCCCTGACACACCCCACAATGGGGCCATGCAGAACGTGACCGCCGTGGCCCATCGCGGCGACCCCTACCGGTTCCGCGAGAACACCCTCGACTCGCTGCGTGCCGCGCTCGCCCTGGGCGCGGACGCGGTCGAGATCGACGTACGGCTCACCCGCGACGGCGTCCCCGTGCTGCTGCACGACGAGACGCTACGTCGGCTGTGGGCGCACGACCGGCCGCTGCGCGCGCTGTCGGCGGACGAGGTGCGCGGCCTCACCCAGGGCGCGCTGCCCACGCTGGCCGAGGCGCTCGAGGCGACGGACGGCAGCCGGGTGATGATCGACCTGTGCGGGCGGGTCGACCGGCGCTCCGTCGAGCGGACCCTGGACGTCGTACGGCAGTGCGGGGCCGGGGAGCGGGTGTCCTACAGCGCGCACGCCGAGGCCGTGCTCGCCGTCCGGGCCGCCGATCCCGCCGCCGAGATCGCCCTGACCTGGACGTCGCTTGCGCCGCCCCGTCCCGCGGTGCTGGACGCGGTGCGCCCGCGCTGGCTCAACTACCGCTTCGCCCTGGTCGACCGCGACCTGGCGGCCCGTGTCCACCGCGGCGGGTACCTGCTGTCCGTATGGACACCGGACACCCGCCGCTCCATGCGCCGCCTCCTGGACGTGGGCGTCGACTCGATCACCACGAACCGCGTCGACGTCCTCGACGCCCTGCGGGGCGAGACCCTGCGAGGCGCCGACTGACCGTCGCGCCCCGCCCGTTCACCTCCGGGCGGCCGCGGTCACCGCGCGCGGCGCCGAGCGGGGCACGGTGTTCCTGCCGTCGGTGACGGTGACCGTGTACGAGTGCCGGGACCCGGGGGTGACGGAATCCGTGTACGTCATCTCCGGCAGCTCCCAGTCGGTGGAACGCTGTTTGCGCGAGGCCAGCAGGACGCCGTCGCGGCGGATCCGGTACGTCAGCTCCGCGTCGTCCCGGTCCCAGGTGGCACGCCAGGTGAGCGTGATCCGCCCGGCCTTGTCGCTGCGGGCGGCCGGTTCCGGTGCCGCCAGCGGAGCGCTGTTGCCCGGCCCGAACGAGAAGCGGGTCAGGCCCTGCTGGGGCCGGCCGTTGACCGTGGTGAACTCGCCGCCCGCCCACAGGATTCCCTTGGCCATCACCAGCGCGCGCGGCCCGATTCCCTCGCCGAGGCCGTCGTCGGTGTCCGGAAACCAGTGCAGGATGCGGCTGTCACCGACGGACTGGGCCAGGAAGTGGTGGCGGCGGCCGTCGGGGAAACCGCCCGGGGTACGGCTGCAGTTGTGGGCGTGGGACGCACTGTAGAGAACTCCCTGGTGTACGACGACGGCCTGGGTGGCGCCCTGGCAGTTGTCCTTCCAGATCATCTCGCCGTTGGCCAGACGGCCGGCGACGCGACCGTCGAAGATGCCCGTCCCCCTGCCTTCGGCCGCCGCATAGAAGTTGGCGGCGTCACCCGCCAGTGACTTCACCGACGACCGCCTCGGGAACCACCCGGGGAACGAGGCCACGGTCGAACCGGTCGAGGGGTTCAGGGCGACCAGGGCCTGCTGCCTCTCACCATTGACCTCGTGGAAGTCTCCGCCCACGAGGAGCTTCCCGTGCTTCGGTGCTGCCAGCAGGGCGCGGACCGGCTCGTCGATGCCCGCCTTGAAGGGCAGCAGGCGACCGGCCGGGCCGAACGAGGCGACATGCTTCCTGTCCTGACCGTCCACCATGGTGAAGTCGCCGCCCAGGTAGACGGTGGTGCCGGTGGTGGCGATGGCCCGGACCGTCGCCGAGACCGCGGGGCGGAAGTCCTTGCGCAGCGAGCAGTCGGCCGCGTTCAGGGCGACCGCGTTGGCCACACCCGCGTTGTCCACCTGGCCGAACGATCCGCCGACGTACAACACCTTGCCGTCGCTCGACGCCTTCAGCGCCCGTACCGTGCCCTCGCCCTCGGTGAAGGAGTGGGCGCACGGCAGCAGCCGGCCGGTGACGGCGTCGAACGCGGCGAAGTTCTTGCGGGCCACCGCTTTCTGGCCGGGCTTGGCGCCGGGCGGACGCACGCTGTCGAAGGTGCCGCCGACGTACACGACACCGCGTGCGTAGGCGACCGACCAGACGATGCCGTCGGTCTGCCAGGTCGCCAAGGGGGCGGAGGTCAGGGGGTTTTCGTGACGTGCTCGCGAGGCGTGAGCGGCCGTGGGCGGAGCAGCCGCGAGCAGGAGCACGGTTGAGGCCGTGGCGGCAAGCCTCGCCGTCTTTTTCCTCAGACGCATGAAACATCCCGGGGAGAAGTGGGCGCGGACGGTCGGGAAGTGGAAGTCGTAAAAGCGCCGCAACGATACTGAGTTCACTCATTCCCAAGGCGGGTTCCGGCCGAGAAGGGCCACCGTTCACCCGTCGGCAGCACACAACGGCACTCCTTTCACCTTTCCGGTCGTTTTATAAGCCTCGGATGGAGTACGGAAAAGAGTCGTGAAGCGTGTCGGGCGCCCGACCGTGCAAACGTTGACGACGCCCCACAGTGGACAAAAGTCCAGCACTCGAACTCGCGACTGAACGAGAGTGCGTGTGGGTGGGATTCGGTGCCCGAGAGCTGGGGCCCAAGCACAAGAAGGAGTGCTCGTCATGCGAGTGACTACCCGTTCGAAGCGACGGATGTGGGGTGCGCGCCTCGCCTGTGCCGGCGTGACCACGGCGGTGGCCCTGGGCATCGCGGCCAGCCCCGCGCTGGCCGCGGAGGTACCGCCCATCTTCGTGCCCGGTCACCCGGCCGCGGTGTGCCCCGCCGGCTCGCAGCTGCTCAGCGTGGAGGCCTCGAACACCCCGCAGACGTTCCACATCGCCATCCCCGGCGACGGCAGCGGCGACGTGACCCTCACGTTCACGAACGGCAACAAGGAGCTCAGCTTCGACATCGCCGAGCCCAACTCCATCGCGGTCAGCCAGGTCACCGTCGCGGGCGGTCCCAACGCCAACCGCTACATCTACGACGCCGCGACCGGCTTCCCCAACGGCATCGACAGTGACACGGGGCTCTTCCCGCCGCTCAACCCAGGCGGCCAGATGCCCGGCATCGGCCGCGTCGACTTCTGCTTCGTCCCCGACAACTACAGCTGACAGCGGCATGGGCCGGTGAAACACGACCGGCCCGACGGCGAACATCCTGACCACGTTCACGGATACGCCACCGCATTTCGCACAGTTCACCGGCCGGGGCCCATTCCATGGGCCCCGGCCGCGTGCTGCCCCGAGGATTCCGGGGCGACTTTCCCTCTCAAGTGACGTGACCCGGAATTACGGCCGCCCCCCCAAGTGCCTCCAACCGCTTGATCTTCCGGCGTACGACATACAGCGGGACCACCCCGAACAGCCCGAACGACATGTCGATCAGGCTCCACCAGAAGGGAATTCCCCGCACCGGACCGCAGACGAGCGCGAGCGGGACGATGCCGGCGCAGGCGATCATCCCGAACTCGACCACCCAGATGTTGCGGACCGGGTCCCGGTACGGCCCGTAGAACGCGACCGCGATGACGAGATGCGCGAAGGCCAGCCAGTCCGTCCCGTAGAGCACGAAGGGGTACTCGGCGTCGACGGTGTCGAGCCCCTCCCGCACCCGTGAGATCCACCGCACGAGGCCCGGCAGCCACTCGGACACCGACAGCGCCCGCAACAGGTCCTCGGCCCACCGCAGTTCGTGCACCAGCGGAAAGGCGGTGGCCCCGCTGAGCACGAGACACACGACGAAGAGACCCAGCCACACACGAATGCCCTTGAGCAGGGCGGCTCTGTCGCTCATGACAACAGCGTACGCCCTGATTTGAACGCGTTCAAAACTTGCCCGGTGTGCGCCGGCCGCTCAGAACCCCACGATCTTGTTCCACCGCCGGGCGAACTCCACCCGCTCCGTGGACGTGATGTCCCGCGCGATGGCGAGGCGCTGACGCATCGTGCCGTCGGGGAAGATCAGGGGGTTGTCGGCCAGGGCGGCCGTGTCCTTGTCCTTGGAGGCGGCCAGGACCTCCCTGGCCGCGGGAACCGGGCAGACGTAGTTGACCCAGGCGGCGAGCTTCGCGGCGACCGCGGGGTCGTAGTAGTAGTCGATGAGCCGCTCGGCGTTCCTCTTGTGGCGGGCCAGGTCGGGGATCATCAGGGAGTCGGACCAGAGTTCGGCGCCCTCCTCGGGGACGACGAAGCGGATGTCGGGGTTGTCGGCCTGGAGTTGGATGACGTCGCCCGAGTACGCCTGGCAGGCCAGGACGTCGCCGCTGACCAGGTCCTTGGTGTAGTCGTTGCCGGTGAAGCGGCGGATCTGGCCGCGCTTCACCTCCCGCTCCACCTCGTCGCAGACCCGGTGGAAGTCGTCCGCCGTCCACTTGGTGATGTCGACGCCGTTGCCCTGCATCAGCAGCGCGAACGACTCGTCGAGGCCGGACAGCAGGGTGACCCGGCCCTTGAGATCGTCCGCCCAGAGGTCCTTCACGTGCCGGATCTCGCGGCCGAGCCTGCGGCGGTTGTAGGCGATGCCCGTGATGCCGGACTGCCACGGCACGGTGTGGACGCGGCCCGGGTCGAAGGCGGGTGAGCGCAGCAGCGGGTCGAGGTACTCGGCGACGTTCGGCTGGCGCGCGCGGTCCATGCGCTGCACCCAGCCGAGCCGGACGAAGCGCGCGCACATCCAGTCGCTCATGACGATCAGGTCCCGGCCGGTCCGCTGATGGTTCATCAGCGCGGGGCTGATCTTGCCGAAGAACTCGTCGTTGTCGTTGATCTCCTCGACGTAGTCGACGGAGATCCCGGTGCGCCGCTCGAACGCTTCCAGCGTGGGCCGCTTGTTCGGGTTCGTGTCGTCGGTGTCGATGTACAGCGGCCAGTTGGCCCAGGTCAGCCTGCGGTCGGCGGCGGAGTCGTCGGCCCCGGCCCGGTCGCCGGGCTCGACGTAGGCGGCCGGCACCCCGCAGCCGGCGAGGGCGCCGAGCGCGGCGGTTCCGCCGAGGGCGCGCAGGAAGGAGCGGCGCGTCGGCGCCGGGTTGCTGGAGGTCTCGGGCACACCCGAAAGGATGCCTCCGGGGCACGCGGGCGGACAATCGACGCTGCGTCGAGTGCGCCGGAGCGGACCCGACACCTTGTCGACCGGGCGCACACCGCCCCCGCGGCCCCTCGGCGCACCACGGCAGCGGCCCCCGGCCGGGGAGGTGATCCCGTCCGGGGGCCGCATGATCCGGGCCGGTCGCCTACGCGTCCAGCGAGGTCATCACGTGCTTGATGCGCGTGTAGTCCTCGAAGCCGTACGCCGACAGGTCCTTGCCGTAGCCGGACTTCTTGAAGCCGCCGTGGGGCATCTCGGCGACCAGCGGGATGTGGGTGTTGATCCACACGCAGCCGAAGTCGAGCTTCTTGGACATGCGCATCGCGCGGCCGTGGTCCTTGGTCCACACCGAGGAGGCGAGGGCGTACTCGACGCCGTTGGCCCACTCGACGGCCTGGTCCTCGTCGGAGAAGGACTGGACGGTGATGACCGGGCCGAAGACCTCGTTCTGGATGATCTCGTCGTCCTGCTTCAGGCCGGAGACGACGGTGGCGGCGTAGAAGTAGCCCTTGTCGCCGACCTGCTGGCCGCCCGCCTCGACCTTGGCGTGCGCGGGCAGCCGGTCGATGAATCCGGCGACCTGCTTGAGCTGGTTGGGGTTGTTCAGCGGGCCGAAGAGGACGTCCTCGTCGTCCGGATGGCCGGTCTTGGTCTCGGCCGCGGCCTTGGCGAGGGCGGCGACGAACTCGTCGTGGATGGACTCCTGGACGAGGACGCGGGTCGCGGCCGTGCAGTCCTGGCCGGCGTTGAAGAAGCCGGCGACGGAGATGTCCTCGACGGCCTTGGCGATGTCGGTGTCCTCGAAGACGACGACCGGGGCCTTGCCGCCCAGCTCCAGGTGGACCCGCTTGACGTCCTTGGAGGCGGACTCGGCGACCGACATGCCGGCGCGCACGGAGCCGGTGATGGAGGCCATGGCCGGGGTCGGGTGCTCGACCATCGCGCGGCCGGTGTCCCGGTCGCCGCACACGACGTTGAAGACGCCCTTGGGCAGGATCCCGCCGATGATGTCGGCGATGAGGACGGTCGAGGCGGGGGTGGTGTCCGACGGCTTGAGGACCACGGTGTTGCCCGCGGCGATGGCCGGGGCGAACTTCCACACCGCCATCATCATCGGGTAGTTCCACGGGGCGACCTGGGCGCAGACGCCGACCGGCTCGCGGCGGATGATCGAGGTCATGCCGTCCATGTACTCGCCGGCCGAGCGGCCCTCGAGCAGCCGTGCCGCACCCGCGAAGAAGCGGATCTGGTCGACCATGGGCGGGATCTCCTCGGAGCGGGTGAGCCCGGTGGGCTTGCCCGTGTTCTCCACCTCCGCCGCGATGAGCTCCTCGGCCCGCTCCTCGAACGCGTCGGCGATCTTCAGGAGGGCCTTCTGCCGCTCGGCGGGGGTGGTGTCGCGCCAGGCCGGGAAGGCCGCGGCGGCGGCCGCCATCGCGGCGTCCACGTCCGCCTGTCCGGACAGGGGAGCGGTGGCGTACGCCTCGCCCGTCGCGGGGTTGACCACCTCGGTGGTCCGTCCGTCGGCGGCGTCCCGGAACTCACCGTCGATGTAGTTGCGCAGACGACGCAGCTCGGTGCTCACTGCCGGCCTCCTGATCTGGTTCGAGGGTTCACGCTGTCCAGCCCCGGCCCGCTGCCGCGGATGTCCGAAGGCTGAGACACCCACCCTAATCGGCATAGCCACGTTTTCAACACCCCCATCGCCACCCGTTCTGCGAAATCCGCAAGTCTCATCCCCGGAAACAACGAATTTCATCGATGCGGCCTTGCAAAACTATCGAGACGTCGTGCACAGTGAGGTCGTGGCCAGTCGAAGCGCAGACCAGAGGGACTCGCCCCGCGAGTCCAGGAACGGCAACAGCCCCCAGCTGGACGCCGTCTCCCTCGCCATCATTCAGCAGCTCCAGGAGGACGGCCGCCGGCCGTACGCCGCGATCGGCAAGGCCGTCGGCCTGTCGGAGGCGGCCGTGCGCCAGCGCGTCCAGAAGCTGCTCGACCAGGGCGTGATGCAGATCGTCGCCGTCACGGACCCGCTCACCGTGGGCTTCCGCCGGCAGGCGATGGTCGGGATCAACGTCGAGGGGGATGTCGAGTCGATCGCGGACGCGCTGACCGGCATGTCGGAAGTCGAGTACGTGGTGATGGCCGCGGGCTCGTTCGACATCCTCGCCGAGATCGTCTGCGAGGACGACGACCACCTGCTGGACGTCATCAACCGACGCATCCGGGCCCTGCCCGGCGTGCGCTCCACCGAAAGCTTCGTCTACCTGAAGCTGAAGAAGCAGACCTACATGTGGGGAACCCGATAACCGTGAGCCAGAAGGACCTGAGCCGCACCGCGTACGACCACCTGTGGATGCACTTCACCCGCATGTCCTCGTACGAGAACTCCCCCGTCCCGACCATCGTCCGGGGCGAGGGCACCTACATCTACGACGACAAGGGCAGGCGCTACCTCGACGGTCTCGCCGGTCTGTTCGTGGTCCAGGCCGGTCACGGCCGCATGGAACTCGCGGAGACCGCCTCCAAGCAGGCCCAGGAGCTGGCGTTCTTCCCGGTGTGGTCCTACGCCCACCCCAAGGCCGTCGAGCTGGCCGAGCGCCTCGCCCACCACGCCCCGGGCGACCTGAACAAGGTCTTCTTCACCACCGGTGGCGGCGAGGCCGTCGAGACCGCCTGGAAGCTCGCCAAGCAGTACTTCAAGCTCCAGGGCAAGCCCACCAAGTACAAGGTCATCTCGCGTGCGGTCGCCTACCACGGCACCCCGCAGGGCGCCCTGTCCATCACCGGACTGCCGGCCCTCAAGGCCCCCTTCGAGCCGCTCGTCCCGGGCGCGCACAAGGTGCCGAACACGAACATCTACCGCGCCCCGATCTTCGGTGACGACCCGGAGGCCTTCGGCCGCTGGGCCGCCGACCAGATCGAGCAGCAGATCCTCTTCGAGGGCCCGGAGACCGTCGCCGCGGTCTTCCTGGAGCCGGTGCAGAACGCCGGCGGCTGCTTCCCGCCCCCGCCCGGCTACTTCCAGCGCGTGCGCGAGATCTGCGACCAGTACGACGTGTTGCTCGTGTCGGACGAGGTCATCTGCGCCTTCGGCCGCCTGGGCACGATGTTCGCCTGCGACAAGTTCGGCTACGTCCCGGACATGATCACCTGCGCGAAGGGCATGACCTCGGGCTACTCCCCGATCGGCGCCTGCATCGTCTCGGACCGGCTCGCCGAGCCGTTCTACAAGGGCGACAACACCTTCCTGCACGGCTACACCTTCGGTGGCCACCCGGTGTCCGCCGCCGTGGGCCTCGCCAACCTCGACCTGTTCGAGCGCGAGGGCCTCAACCAGCACGTGCTCGACAACGAGGGCGCCTTCCTGCAGACCCTGCAGAAGCTGCACGACCTCCCGATCGTCGGCGACGTCCGCGGCAACGGCTTCTTCTACGGCATCGAGCTGGTGAAGGACAAGAACACCAAGGAGTCCTTCAACGAGGAGGAGACCGAGCGCGTCCTGTACGGCTTCCTCTCCAAGGCGCTGTTCGACAACGGCCTGTACTGCCGTGCCGACGACCGTGGCGACCCGGTGATCCAGCTCGCCCCGCCGCTGATCTCCAACCAGGAGACCTTCGACGAGATCGAGCAGATCCTGCGCGCCACCCTCACCGAGGCGTGGACGAAGCTCTGAGTCTCCACCGAAGGCTCTGATCATCCGACTGGATGACCGGTACCGGCCCCGGTGCCGTCCGTTCGAGTGAGAACGGCGGCCCGGGGCCGTGTGCTGTCCGGCCTCCCCGCGACGGCTGCCTAGCGTTCCAGTGACCGATCGGCCCTGCCGTCGTTCCGCCCAACGGGGGACGAGGCACGGGAAAACGGATCAGAACCGAGGTGTACGCCCATGGAGGCCCCGCCGGACAACGACGTGCTGTGGGCACGCGCTCTGCACTTCAGGCACCAGGACGGCTCGCCCGGCCTGGCCGGCGTCTCGCTCGGCGTGCGCGAGGGCGAGATCCTGGCCGTCGACGGCCCCCGCGGCAGCGGCAAGACCACCCTCCTGAGCTGCCTGTCCGGCCTGGTTCGGGCCCAGGGCGGCGAGGTGTGGTTCAACAGCACGCCCGTGCACACCATGGGGCCGGTGGCCCGGGAGCGGCTGCGCCGCGACCGGTTCGGCTGGATCGACCCGGCCCCCGTGCTCGTACCGGAGCTGAACGTGTGGGAGAACGCCGCCCTGCCCCTGATGCTGCGCGGCGTCGGCCGCCGCCGGGCCAAGGTGGCCGCCCTGGAGTGGCTGGAGCGCCTCGACGTCGGCGAGCTGGCGCGCAAGCGGCCGCGCGGGCTCCAGCAGGCCGAGCGCCAGCGCGTCTGCATCGCCCGCGCGCTCGCTCCCGGACCCACGGTCCTCTTCGCCGACGAGCCGACCGCGCCGCTGCACCGCGCCGACCGCGCCCACGTGCTGCGCACCCTCACCACGGCGGCCCGCTCGCACGGCATCACCGTCGTGCTGGCCACCCACGACCCCGAGACCGCCGCCCTCGCCGACCGCACCGTCTCGCTGCGGGACGGACGGCGGGTGAGGACCGTGCACCTGCCGGAGGCCGCCGAGACGGAAGGCCGGGCCGCGTGCTCGCTCTCCGGCTGACCCGCGCGGCGCGGCCCGCCGTCCAGCTGCGCCGCCTGCTGGTGGCCGCCGCCTCGGCAGGCACCGGCTTCCTGCTGCTCGGCGCCCTGGGCTACGCCCTCGGTCACCCGGAGACGCCGGGCACGGCCCTGCCGCGGCTGGCCTGGTGCGTGGTCCCGCTCGCGGCCACCGTCCACTTCGCGCTCGCGGTGGCCCGCACCGACCCCGGCACCCGGCCCCGCCCGGGCCTGTCGGCCGTCGGCCTCGGCCCGGCCCGCCTGATGGCGGTCTCCGCCCTGACCACGGCCCTGTCCACCACGCTGGGCTCGCTGCTCGCGCTGGTGGCCTTCCTGCACCTGCGCGGCGATCTGACGGGCCTGCCCCTCGACGGCGCGGCGGCCGGGTTCCTGGCCACCGGCCGGCCGCTGCCGCTCCCCGGCGCCCTGACCCTGCTGGCCCTGGTCCCGGCGCTCGCCTGCGCGACGGTGGCCCTCGCCCTCCGCCCGCGCGACCCGCGCCCGGCCGGCCGGAGCACGCGCGCCCTCGGCCGCTTCGGGGCGTACGGCCACACCGCCGGCAGGGAGACGTTCGGGGCGTACGGCAGGTTCGGGGCGCGGCTGCGCGCTCCCGCACGACGACCGGACAGCGACCGGCGCGCCGGCGACGCGGCCGACGGCCGGGCCGGCGAGGACGGCGCCCGGACCGGCGCCGCGGCCGCCGACACCGCCTCGGCGGGCGGCACCGCGACGGCGGTCGTCGCGGGAACCACGGTCGCCGAGGACGCCGACGCGCACCCGGATGGGCCAGGTGCCCTCGCCCCTCCCCCGGCGCCCCGTGCGGCGCCCGCCGGTCTGCCCTGGGGCGTCGCGACCGTGGCCGCCGGCCTCACCGTGCACGCGTACACCGGCCGTTCCACCCCCGCGCTCATCCACCTCCCCGCCGACGCGGTCGCCGTCCTGGCCGGCTGGGTCCTCACCGCCTTCGGGCTCGTCCTCGCCGGGCCCGGGCTGACCCACCTGTGCGGGCGCCTGCTGCAGTCCGCGCGCCCGGGGGCCCTGCGGCTGCTGGCCGGCCGGGGACTCATGGCGGAGGCCACCCGGATCGGCCGCCCGCTCGGCGTGCTCTGCGCGGTGTCCTCGGCCGCCTACGCCCTGACCTCCCTGTCCCACGGCCAGGCCCCCGTCTTCGGCCCGCTGACCACCCTCGGCGCGCTGGTCGTCACGGGCTGCACGGTGGCCACCCTGCTGACGGCGGCCGTCGAGGCCCGCCAGTGCCGCGCCGAGACCACGGCCGCACTGCTGCGCCTCGGCGCCCCGGCCACCATGCTGCGCGGGGCCGCCGCCCTGCGCGCGGCCGCCCTGCTCGTCCTGTTCGGCCCGCTCACCGTGGCCGTCGCCGACCTGGCGGCGCTTCCGTCGGCCCGCTGAGCGCCCGGGAGAAAGTCACCGGCGCGGCGATGAGTTTCCCGCCGGGCCGGTGTCTACCCACGCGAACGACACGGACGGCATCCCGGGAGGAACCCCCATGTACCAGCAGATGATCTTCGTGAACCTGGCCACCGACGACGTCGAGGCGTCGAAGAAGTTCTTCACCGAGCTCGGCTACGCGATCAACCCGCAGTTCAGCACCGACGAGTGCGCGTGCGTCGTGATCAGCGACACGATCATCGCGATGCTGCTCAGCAAGGAGCACTACGCCAAGTTCACGAAGAAGGAGATCGCCGACTCGACCCGCACCAGCGAGGTGCTGATCTGCCTGAGCGCGGAGAGCCGCGAGAAGGTGGACGAGCTGGTCGAGAAGGCGGTCGCGGCGGGCGGCTCGGCCGGCGGACAGACCCAGGACCTCGGCTTCATGTACGGCCGGGCCTTCGACGACCTCGACGGCCACACCTGGGAGGTCACGTGGATGGACCCGGCCGCGGTGCAGGGCTGAGCGTCCCACGGTCGGCCAGGGGTGCCTAGCATGGGCGGGTGCATCCGACACCCGCCCAGCCGCACCGAGCCGCCCACGACCGCGAGATAGAGTCCCTCGCCGAGTTCGACGAGGCGGTCGCCACGCACGGCTCACTGGCCCGATTCCGGGTCCAGGCCGTCGACCTGACGGCCCGTACCGAGACCCTGCTCACCGTCGACACCACGGGCGCCGTCTTCCTCGGCTGCCCGATGGAGCCCGAGGCGGCCTCCCGCGTCGGCGCGTCCGGGGCCCTGGTGTTCCCGCCCGTCCCGGGACTCCCCTTCGATCCGTACCGCGGATTCGCCTACACACCCGACGAGTTGTTCCACTCGCTCGGCGCGGGCTACGAGGCGACCCCGGACGCCCGGGCGTACGCCTGGTTCCAGCGCACCAGGACCGACGGCGACATCTTCGCGTCGATGCTGCGCGCGATCCATGACGACGCCGTCTCCGACGCCCTGGACGAACTCCTGGCCGACGCACGCGTGGTGGGCGTCATGGGCGGCCACGCGATGGCCCGTGGCACCGTGGAATACGCCGGAGCCGCCCGGTTGGGACGGCAGTTGACGCGCGCGGGCTTCACGGTCGCCACCGGCGGCGGGCCCGGCGCAATGGAGGCGGCCAACCTCGGCGCGTACGCCGCCCCGTTCGCCGACGGCATGCTCGAGGAGGCGCTCCTGGTCCTCGCCAAGGCGCCCTCGTTCCGGCCGTCCGTCACCGACTGGGCACGAGCCGCCTTCGAGGTGCGCGAACGCTGGCCCGGCGGCGGGGAGTCGGTGGGCATCCCCACCTGGTTCTACGGCCACGAGCCGCCGAACGCCTTCGCCGCGCACATCGGCAAGTACTTCGCCAACTCCGTGCGTGAGGACGGCCTGCTGTCCCGCTCGGGCGCCGGTGTGGTGTTCCTGCCGGGCGCCGCGGGCACCGTGCAGGAGATCTTCGACAACGCGACGCCCAACTACTACGAGTCGCGGGGCGAGCCCACGCCCATGGTGCTGGTGGACGAGGAGCACTGGACGCGCGAGCTGCCGGCCTGGCCGCTGCTGCGGTCACTTGCGGGGGGACGGTCGATGGAGTCCCGTATCGCCCTCGTTGACCGGATCGAGCAGGCTCCCGGGGCGTTGAAACGTCTCTGCGGGCAATAAGCAGGTAAAGTCAACGGTGGCTGCGGGCATATGCATTGACACCTCTTATGGAGCGCTTATAAACCTGTGAGACTCCAGGGGGCGTTGGGGCCTCGCCTCGACCGGGTGTCTCAACTCCCTCGAAACCCCCCGCAGTTCTGCACTCTGTAAAGGACAAACGTTGTCCATAACCCGCCGCAGTGCACGCCGTTCCGTGCGCATCCTGGGTGTTGCCTCCGCCACCGCCGCTCTGGCCCTCGGCGTCGCCGGCCAGGCGCTCGCGTGCAACATCAGCGAGTTCAAGGCCGAAGCCAAGTGTGACGGCGACAAGGGCGTCATCGTCGTGACCGACTACGACGCCTCCGCGACCCCCGCCGTGATCACCGTGTTCCTGGAGAACAACGGCGCCGACGACAAGCAAGTCGGCCGGCCGCAGGAGGTCAAGGGCTCCGCCGACGGGACCCCGGTCACCTTCCAGGAGAACTGGAAGCCCGACGCCACCTACCGCATCCACGTCAAGGCCGGCCGTGTCGACGACGACATCACGCCGAACCTGGTGACGCAGTCCACGGCCTGCAAGAAGGAGGAGTCCTCGACTCCGACCGCGCCGGCCTCCCCGACGCCGAAGCCGTCGAAGTCCACCCCGGCCTCGACGCCGACCCCGTCGGCCTCCGAGAGCACCAGCTCCGCCCCGGCCGCCCCGGCGAGCAACGCGCCGTCCCCGGCGACCGGTGACTCGAACCTCGCCGAGACCGGCGCGAACTCCAACACCGGCCTGATCGCCGGTGTCGCGGGTGCCCTGGTCGTCGTCGGCGGTGGCGCGGTCTACTTCGGCATGCGTCGCCGTGGGGCCAAGGCCGGCAGCTGACGCTCCGCCTCGCGACACCCCGGCACCACCGCTCGTGCAACACCCGGCCCGTCCCCGTACCCCCGGGGGACGGGCTGCGGTCGTGTGCCCGGCTGGCGGCTGGCGGCTGGCGGCTGGCGGCTGGCGGCGGACCGTGGGCGGTGAGCGGCGGACCGTGGGCGGCGGGCGCCTGGACACAGGCGTCGAGCCGCAGGCGCCGGACGCCGGGCAGCGGGTCGCAGGCGGGGAGCCGCAGGCAACGGGCGCGGGCCGCAGGCGTCGAGCCGCAGGCAGCAGGCAGTGGGCGCGGGCCGCAGGGCAGCGGACGCCGGGCAGCGGGTCGCAGGCCGCAGGGCAGCGGACGCCGGGCTGCAAGCCGCAGGCATCCGACCGCAGACCGCAGGCGCCGGACCGCAGGCCGCGGGCCGCAGCAGGTGCGCCGGACCGCAAGCCGCAGACGGCAGGCGCCGGGCCGCAGGCAGCAGACAGCAGGCGCCAGAGCGCGGGCGGCCGGCCGCAGGCCACAGGCGCCGGGCCGTAAGCCGCAGGCATCCGGCCGCAGGCATCGAGCGCCCGACCGCAACCGCAGGCGTCCGGCCCAGGCGGCAGACGGCCCGCGCAGGATCGGCTCAGCCGAACGAGGACCGCTCCAGCCAGAACTCCAGCACCTCGCGCTCGCCCAGCACCTCGAGGCCGGGGGCGTCCAGCGGCAGGCGCCGGTAGAAGGCGAGCAGCAGCGGGGTGAGCGCGCCGCGCAGGGCGACGGTGGCCTTCTCGTGGCCGCGCCGCCAGACGACACCGTCCTCGCCCAGCTCGATGAGCCATTCGGCGTTCAGGCCGGGCTCGGTGTCGGTGGCGTGCAGATGGATGGTGCGGCCGGGGCCGCGCAGTTCGGCGACCGACGGATGGGAGGCGGTGCGCTGCGCCCACTCCACGATCTGGAGCCATTCGTCGAGCGCGTCGGCGGCGATGTCGGGCGCGACCGCGTACGGCAGCCCGGCCGCGAGCGTGGCGTCGGCGCGGTGCACGGTGATCTCGTGGGCCATGCGCCGGGCCCAGAAGCCGGAGGTCGGAATGCCGGCCCAGCTCCACACCCTGGTGTCGGGACCGGCCTCACGCAGCGCCTCCACGACGAGGTCGCCGGTCTCGCCCAGCCACGTGTCCAGCGCGGCCGCGTCACCCCGCTCCCGCGGGCCCTCGCAGAGCGGGATCCGGTCGAACGGGACGTCCTCCCGCGCTCGCTCGCGCACCAGGGCGTTCACCCAGCGCAGCGCGCCTCCCATGTGGCGGACGAGGTCTTCCAGCGACCAGTCCGGGCAGGTCGGCACGATGGCGGCGAGGTCCGTCCCGGACATCACCACCGCCCTCAACTCGGCTACCTGGTGGGCGATTTCGTCGCAGTATCGGTCATGTGCGAGCAAGGTCATGCCCCTTACCCTAGGCGGCGGTGATCATCCGAGCACGACGATTTCGGCCCCGTCGAACTGCGCGCCCACCGCGTCGCCCACCGCCGGGGCGTCCCGCAGCGCGCAGGCCGCCTCCAGGCGCGGGCCGCCGTCCCGGGGCTGGAGGCGCACGGCCACATGGGTGCCCTTGAAGGTGCGGGCGGTCACCGTGCAGGCCAGCCCCTCGTCGGCCGCCACGAGCCGCACCCCGGCGGGCCGTACGAGCAGGTGCCGCGCGCCCTCGGCGGAGCCGTCGGGCACGGGCAGCTTGCCCCAGGGGGTGTCGGCGGCCGTGTCGGCGACCGTCGCCGGGACCACGTTGTCGAAGCCGAGGAAGCGGGCCACGAACTCGTCCGCCGGCCGCTGCCAGACCTCCAGCGGCGTCCCGGACTGGGCGATACGGCCGTCCCGCATCACCACCACCCGGTCGGCCAGCGCGAACGCCTCGCCCTGATCGTGGGTGACGGCGAGCACGGTCGTGCCCAACCGGCCGAACAGCTCGCGGAGTTCGACCACCAGCCGCTCCCGCAGCGAGCGGTCGAGCTGACCCAGGGGTTCGTCCAGCATGAGCAGCCGGGGGCGGGGTGCGAGCGCCCGGGCGAGGGCCACGCGCTGCTGCTCACCCCCGGACAGCGCGGTCACCGCCCGCCGGGCCGCCCCCGGGAGCCCGACGAGGTCCAGCAACTGAGCGATGTCGGCGTCCCGTTCGCCCTTCGGCACCCCGTGCATCCGCAGCCCGAACGCCACGTTGCCGCCGACGTCCCGCTGCGGGAAGAGCTGGTGGTCCTGGAACATCAGCCCGACACCCCGCCGATGCGCGGGGACACCCGACTGGTCCCGGCCGTCGAGCAGCACCCGCCCGCCGTCCAGGGGCTGCAGCCCCGCCACCGCCCGCAGCAGGGTCGACTTGCCGCTGCCGCTGGGCCCGAGCACGCACACCACCTCGTGCTCGGCGACGGCGAGGTCGACCGCGTCGAGCACGGGCCGCCCGCCGAAGCGCACGGTCGCGGCGTCGAGGCTCAGCAGCATCAGAACTCCCCCGTCCGGTCGGTGCGCAGCCGCTCCAGGACCAGCAGCGCGGCCGCGCACACCACCATCAGAATCGTGGACAGGGCCATCGCCTGCCCGTAGTTGAGGTCGCCGGGCCGGCTCAGCAGGCGGGCGACGGCGACCGGGAGGGTCGGGTTGTCGGGGCGGGCGATGAACACGGTCGCCCCGAACTCGCCCAGCGACACGGCGAACGCGAACCCGGCCGCGACCAGCAGCGCCCGCCGCACCAGTGGCAGGTCGACCTCCCGCCACACCCGCCAGGGCGAGGCGCCCAGCACGGCCGCCGCCTCCCTGAGCCGCCCGTCCACGGCGCGCAGCACGGGCAGCATGGTCCGCACGACGAAGGGTGCGCCGACCAGCGCCTGGGCGAGCGGCACCAGGATCCAGGACTGCCGCAGGTCCAGTGGCGGCTTGTCGAGCGCGATCAGGAAGCCGAAGCCGACGGTCACGGCGGAGACACCGAGCGGCAGCATCAGCAGCGCGTCGAAGCCCCGTACCAGCCGCCCCGCGTCCCGGCGGGCCAGCGCGGCGGCGGCGAGACCGCCGATGAGCACGGCGATGGCGGTGGCGGCCGCCGCGTACTGGAGCGAGGTCCACACGGCGTGCAGCGGCGCCACGAGGAAGGTTCCGCCGTCGGAATCGGTCAGCGCCCGGTAGTAGCCGAGGTCGGGCGCGTCGAGGGAGCGCCGGACCAGCACGCCGAGCGGCAGCAGGACGAGGAGCACGACGGTGGTGAGGACCCCGGCGAGCAGCGCCCACTGCCCGGCACCGCGCGGCCGGCGTGCGGTCGTGGCCGCGTCTACCAGGCGCAGCGCGGTCTCCCGGCGCCGTACCGTCCAGGCGTGCACGGCGAGGATCGCGCCGACCGCGAGGAACTGGACGAGGGTGAGGACGGCGGCCGTCGACAGGTCGAAGATCTCGGAGGTCTGCCGGTAGATCTCCACTTCGAGGGTGGAGAACGTGGGTCCGCCGAGGATCTGCACGACACCGAAGGAGGTGAAGGTGAACAGGAACACCATCAGCGCGGCGGCGGCCACGGCGGGCGCGAGCGCGGGCAGGGTGACCTTCCGCCAGGCGTGCAGGGGGGAGGCGCCGAGCATCCGGGCCGCCTGTTCCTGCCGGGGGTCGAGCTGGGCCCAGAGCCCGCCCACCGTGCGGACGACGACCGCGTAGTTGAAGAAGACGTGCGCCAGCAGGATCGCCCACACCGTGGTGTCCAGCCGTACGCCCCACAGTTCGTCCAGCAGCCCGCCGCGCCCCACCAGGGCGAGGAAGGCCGTACCGACCACGACGGTCGGCAGCACGAACGGGACGGTGACGACCGCCCGCAGCAGCTGTCTGCCGGGGAAGTCCAGGCGGGCGAAGACGTAGGCGGCGGGCAGCGCGAGCAGCAGGGTGAGCGCGGTGGAGGCCAGGGCCTGCCAGGTGGTGAACCACAGCACGTGCCGGATGTCGGGCTGGGTGACGACGTCCGCCATCCGGCCGAACTGCCAGGCGCCGTCCACCTTCAGTCCGCGTGCGACGATCGCGGCCACCGGCCAGGCGAAGAACACCGCGAAGAACGCGACGGGCAGGGCCATCAGGCCGAGCCGCGCCGCGCTCCTCGTGCGGCCGCCCCCGTGGGGGGCTACTTCAGTACGAGCGACGTCCACGACTTGACCCACTGGTCACGGTTGGCGGCGATCTTCCCGGGGGCCATGGTCTCCGGGTTCTTGGCGACCGGCCCGTACTCGGTGAAGTCGGCGGGTACGGCCGCGCCCTTCACCACCGGGTAGACGAACATGTTCAGCGGCATGTCCTGCTGGAACTTCTTGGAGAGCAGGAAGTCGACGAACGCCTTGCCGCCCTTGGTGTTGTGCGCGTTGCTCAGCAGCCCGGCGAACTCGATCTGCCGGAAGCAGGTGCCGCTCGCCACACCGGTCGGGGCGGTGCTGGGCCGCTTCTTGGCGTAGATCACTTCGGCGGGCGGCGAGGAGGCGTAGGACACGACGAGCGGGCGGTCGCCGCCGGCCTTCCTGCCCTCGGACGAGCCGGAGAACTCCTGGTAGTAGGCCTGCTCCCAGCCGTCGACGACCTTGACGCCGTTGGCCTTGAGCTTCTTCCAGTAGTCCGGCCAGCCCTGGTCGCCGTAGCTCGCGGCGCTGCCGAGCAGGAAGCCGAGGCCGGGCGAGGAGGTGGCGGCGTTCTCGGTGACGAGGAGGTTCTTGTACGCGGGCTTGGCCAGGTCGGCGAAGGTCTGCGGCGGCTTCAGCCGGTGCTCACCGAAGTAGGCCTTGTCGTAGTTGACGCAGATGTCACCGAAGTCGATCGGGGTGACGCGGTGCTTGGCCTTGTCGAGCTGGTACTGGGCGCCGACGGTGCCGAGTCCCTTGGCCTCGTAGGGCTGGAAGAGTCCGTTGTCGAGGGCCCGGGACAGCAGGGTGTTGTCGACGCCGAAGAAGACGTCGCCCTGCGGGTTGTCCTTGGTCAGGATCGCCTTGTTGACGGCCTGGCCGGCGTCGCCGCTCTTGAGGACCCTGACCTTGTACCCGGACTGCTTCTCGAAGTCCTTGAGCACGTTCTTGGAGACGGCCCACGAGTCGTGGCTGACCAGGGTCACGGTCTTGGTGTCCGTGGACCCCGTGGCGTTGGACCCATTGGCGTCCGTCGACCCGCATCCCGTCAGCGCGGACATGGTGACCAGGCCGAGCCCGACCGCCGCGGCCACGAAGGTCTTGTGGTGCACTGGTTTTCCTCCTGGGGGTTGGCCAGGAAGAGACGCGGCCCTGCCCGGGTTCCGCGAGGGAACCCGGGCAGGGCGCAACAGCTTGAGTGGTGACCGAACTTCCTACCCAGAATGACCTGGGCGAGGTTCAGAGGGTCTGCGGCCCGGTTGCCGCACTCTCAGCGCTGTGGCGCTCCCCTGTCGGAATATGAAGATGTTCTGACCGGGTCAGGTTACCGCTCGGTGGCGGCGAGCTGACCACAGGCTCCGTCGATCTCCTGACCACGGGTGTCCCGGACGGTGACCGGCACCCCGTGCGCCGCGATGGCCTCGACGAAGGCCTTCTCGTCCTCGGGCCGCGAGGCGGTCCACTTCGACCCGGGCGTCGGGTTCAGCGGGATGAGGTTGACGTGCACCGGCCTGCCCTTGAGCAGCCGGCCCAGCCGGTCGCCCCGCCATGCCTGGTCGTTGATGTCCCGGATCAGGGCGTACTCGATGGACAGCCGGCGCCCGGACTTCTCCACGTACTCGAACCCGGCGTCGAGCACCTCGCGCACCTTCCACCGCGTGTTCACGGGGACGAGGGTGTCGCGCAGCTCGTCGTCGGGGGCGTGGAGTGAGATCGCGAGCCGGCACTTGAGGCCCTCGTCGGCGAACCGGTGGATGGCCGGCACGAGCCCGACCGTCGACACCGTGATCCCGCGCTGCGAGAGCCCGAGCCCGTCGGGCGCGGGGTCGGTGAGCGCCCGGATGGCCGTCACGACGCGCTTGTAGTTGGCGAGGGGCTCGCCCATCCCCATGAAGACGATGTTGGAGAGCCGCGCGGGCCCGCCGGGCACCTCGCCGTCCCGCAGCGCCCGCATCCCGTCCACGATCTGGTGCACGATCTCGGCGGTCGACAGGTTCCGGTCGAGCCCCGCCTGCCCGGTCGCGCAGAACGGGCAGTTCATCCCGCACCCGGCCTGCGAGCTGATGCACATCGTCACCCGGTCCGGGTAGCGCATCAGCACGGACTCGACCAGCGTCCCGTCGAACAGCCGCCACAGCGTCTTGCGGGTCGTCCCCTGGTCGGTCGACAGATGCCGCACGACGGTCATCAGCTCGGGGAACAGCGCTTCCTGCAGCTTGCCGCGCGCCCCGGCGGGGATGTCGGTCCACTGCTCCGGGTCAGGCGCGTACCGCGCGAAGTAGTGCTGCGACAGCTGCTTGGCACGAAACGGCTTCTCACCGATCTCGGCCACGACGTCCTTGCGCTCGGCAGGCGAGAGATCGGCAAGATGCCGCGGCGGCTTCTTGGCTCCGCGCGGCGCGACAAAGGTGAGTTCTCCGGGATTAGGCATGGCGTTACCAGTGTCGCAGATCAAACTCGGTGACCTGCGGCTGTCGTCTGCTACGACTGTCGTCAGTAGTCGTCGCCGGTCGGCACTGAGCGGCCTCGGACGGCCCGGAGACGGCCCGGAGAAGGCCCGGAGAAGGCCCGGCGAAGATCACTCGTCGACTGCCCTCCACTCATTGAGCCGGACCTTGACCTGGTGGTTGTGGGCGGCGTCCGGGATGACCTCCCCACTGACGAAGGCCCCGAGGGCCGGGAGGCCCATCCCGAGCGGCATGGCCGTGACCTCCGCCGGCGCTGTGGCGTACGGCACGCCCTCTGTACGTATGGGGCCTGAACGTCTCGCCGCTCATCGGCGCCCGCCGCTCCTTCGCCGGGTCGGTGATCGGCGGCGTCGTCCTGGCCCAGGAGACGCTCGACTTCCGCGCCGGGCACGACATCGGAGCCGAGGTCGTCTTCGCGGACAAGGTCGGCGAGGCGTACGAGCGGGTGCCGGCCTCCGACGTCCGCTACCGCTTCGTCGTCGACACCGGCACCCTCGCCTGAACCATCGGTCCAGAACGCCCGTCCACCTCAGTGTGGACGGGCGCTCTCACACCGGGATCAAGATGACCCGAGCCCCTCTACGCTGGCTTGCGGCAGGACACGGGGAAGGGGCGGTCGATGGACTGGTTCTGGTGGGTTCTGATCATCTTCTGGACGGGTGGTTTCGCGTGGGTGGCCGACAACGCCCGCACCGCGCTGCGCAACCGGCATGAGCGCAAACTGCAGTTGCTGGAGGCGGCGAAGCAGGAGCGCTTGGCCGTCGAGGCGGCGCACAAGCCCCCGGAGCCGGTGTGCGGTTGCACCCACCACCTCGCCAAGCACGACAAGCGTGGCCGGTGCCATGAACGCGTCGAGGTGCCCACGGCCTGGGACGAGAACAAGAAGCCGCTCCGCTTCGAGGCCGGCCAGTGCAACTGCCAGCAGTACGTGGGTCCGCAGCCCCTGTCGCAGGTCTACGCGGAGGAGCTGACGGACCTTCCCTGATCAGCGGGGGAGGCGCGCCGAGGCCGGCCGTGGCGGACTTGGGCCTCGCCGGGGAGGCGCACGGCCGTCTTGTGAAGTTCTGCCGGTGAACGGGAGGGTTTCCTGGTCGGGGGTTGTCCGGGTGCTTGCGCTGACGTAACAAGGTGCTCCATGAACCTTTTCGGCCGCAATTCTCACCCCCGGCGCCCGGAGCCGTCCGTGTCCTCGGTGGCGACCGCCGCCCCGGCCTCCCGTGGTACCGCTGTCCTGCCCGATCCCGGTCTCGCCTCCCTCACCGGCGAGTGGATGATCGACCCGGCGCACAGCAGGATCGGGTTCTCCGTGCGGCACGCGATGGTGACGACGGTGCGGGGCGCCTTCACGGAGTACGAGAGCCGTCTCTACTTCGACGGCCGCGATCCCGGCCGGTCCCGGGCCGACCTCGTGCTGTACACCGCCAGCGTCCACACCGGTGTCGAGCAGCGCGACGCGCACCTGGTGAGCCGCCAGTTCCTCGACGCCGCCGCGTACCCCCGGATGACGTTCACCAGCTCCGCCGTACAGCTCGTCGGCCAGGACGTCTACCGCATGACCGGCGACCTCACCATCAAGGACACCAGCCGCCCGGTCGTCCTGGAACTGACCTACATCGGCCATGTGACCGACCCCTTCGGCTACGAGCGCGTCGGCTTCGACGGCACCACGACCATCGACCGGTCCGAGTGGGGCCTGACCTACGACGCCCGGCTGGCCCAGGGCGGAGCCATGGTGAGCGACAAGGTGCGCCTCCAGTTCGACATCGCCGCCATCCGGGGCTCGGTCACCTCCTGAGCGGCGCCGCCGACTTCCGGGTCACCCCGAAACATGCTTGGCCCGCACCCCGCGGCTCCCTACGCTGAGGCCATGCCTGCCGCGAAGACGTCGTACGTGTGCCTGTCCTGCCGGGTGTCGTACAAGCAGCCGTACGATCCGTGGCGCGAGCGCGTCTGCCCACGCTGCGCCGGTGCGCTGACGTACGCCGGCTCGGCCTTCGCGGCGCCACCGAAGCGGGACCGGGCGGCCTGGCGGACGCTCACCGTGCTGCTGCACGCGGGCCTGGGCTTCCACAAGAGCTGCTGCGGCGGCCCCGGGTTCCGCCCGCGCTCCCCGCGCGAGGTGCGGGAGCGGCTGGAGTACGCCCGCCGCAGCGGGGAACCGGCCGCCCGGGCGCTGGCCCGGGCCGAACTGCCGTGACCGGCCTGGACGCGCTCACCCGGGCCGTGGCCCCACCGGCCGCCCCGGTCGACGGGCACGGGGACTGGGCCGACGCCGAGGCCCGGCTCGGGGTGCGGCTTCCCGCGGACTACCGGCTGCTGGTCGAGACGTACGGCTGGGGCGAGTTCTGCGACTACCTGTACCTGCGCACCCCGTTCGGGACGAACCGGCACAACGGCCTGGAGCGTTACGACGGGCTCCTCGTGTGGGGCGGCACCATGGACGCCGACCGGCTGTGCTGGCGTACCGAGGGAGACCCCGACGAGTGGCCGGTGGTGATCCACGGGCGGGGCACCGGGCGGGAGGAGCACGCCCTGAGCACGTCCCGCTTCATCGAGGAGTGGGTGACCGCGCGCCTGCGCTCCACCGTCCTGGAGGACATGGAGCCGGACCTCGAGCCCTGGTTCAACGCGTTCCGGCCACGGGCGCACCGGTGCCTGCGGCTCTCGGAAGGCTCCCGGCCGTATGCCGAGCGGCTGCGCATCCTGCGGGACGTGCTGGCACCGACTCTGGACCGGGGCTCCTGGCAGTCCGAGGACGGCGCGAGCGGCCAGGACCACTTCGCGACCGCCGACACCGACTGGCAGCTCACCTACGAGCGCTCGCACCCGAGCCAGATACGCGTCGCCTTCCCGCCCCGGGACCGGGTCGCGGCCCGCGACCGGCTCTTCGCCGCCGTACGACTCATGGGGTGCACGGTGCTGGAGATCACCACCGCGCGTGGCGCGCCACTGGCCGACTGGGACGCGGAAGAGGACGAGCCCGAGGCCGAGGCAGCAGTCGAGGCCGAGTAGCGGCCGGCAGAGGCCGGGGGCGGGCGGGTCGCCGCCGGACAGGCCGACGGGCCCCGTCCTGTGCTCAGGACGAGGCCCGCGGAGCCGCAAGCCTCACGGCCGGGGAACCGGCTCCGGTCACGCCGAGCCGACGAACACCACCATCAGCAGCCACACCACGGGCGCCGTCGGCAGCAGGGAGTCGAGCCGGTCCATGATGCCGCCGTGCCCGGGAAGCAGGGTGCCCATGTCCTTGATGCCCAGGTCCCGCTTGATCATGGACTCACCGAGGTCGCCCAGGGTGGCGCTGGCGGCGACCGCGAGGCCCAGCAGCAGGCCCTGCCACCAGCGGCCGTCGTCGATCAGGAACTGCATGCACAGCGCGCCCGCCACCATGGCGAACAGCACCGCGCCGAGCAGGCCCTCGCGGGTCTTGCCGGGGCTGATGCGCGGGGCGAGCTTGTGCTTGCCGAAGCGCCAGCCGACCGCGTACGCGCCCGTGTCGCTGACGACGGTCAGCAGCAGGAAGGTGAGGACGCGCCAGGAGCCGTCGTCGGCGGTGAGCATCATCGCCACGAACGTGGCCAGGAACGGCACGTAGAACGCGGCGAAGACGCCGGCCGTGACGTCCTTGAGGTAGCCCTCGGGGGGCTCGATCATGCGCCAGACCAGCACGGCGAGGGACGTCAGCGCCATGGCCACCCACGCGCCCTCGGCACCCCGCACATAGCCGGCGACCACCATCGCCGCGCCGCCGACCGCGAGCGGCACCAGCGGCGCCTTGATGCCCTTGCGCTCCTGAAGCCTGCTGGTCAGCTCCCACAGGCCGACCACCACGGCGACCGCGACGACACCGACGAACACGGCCTTGACGATGAACAGGGACGCGATGATCAGCACCCCGAGGCCCACGCCGACCCCTATGGCCGCGCTCAGGTCACGGCCCGCGCTCTTCTTCTGCGGCGCTGGCGCCGGCTGCGGGGCGTGGGACATGGGCTCCGGATTCTGCCTGGGACTCTGCGTGGGGTTCAGCGTCGGGTCGTGCGTCGGACTGGTCGAACGGCGGGCGAAACCCTGCGTCTCGTCTCGGAACAAGGGGCCGCTCAGCCGAGCGGCCCCCCGGTCGTCGTCCTGGGCCCCGCCGTGGGCGGGGTCGTCGGGCACGACGGGCATGGGGCGAGTCTGCTGCGCCTGAGGCGCATCGTACGCGGGACCCGCCGGGGCAGCCCCCTGGACAGGCCCACCCGCAGTGGGCCCCCAGTACCCGGCCTGCCCCGCCGCCGGCGGTGCCCCCCAGGAAGAGTCGCTCATCAGACTTCGAGCAGCTCCGCTTCCTTGTGCTTCAGGAGCTCGTCCACCTGGGCGACGTACTTCGCCGTGGTGTCGTCCAGCTCCTTCTCCGCGCGGCGGCCCTCGTCCTCGCCGACCTCGCCGTCCTTGATCAGCTTGTCGATGGCGTCCTTGGCCTTGCGGCGCACGGAGCGGATCGACACCCGGGCGTCCTCCGCCTTGCTTTTGGCGACCTTGATGTAGTCGCGGCGGCGCTCCTCGTTCAGCTCGGGGAACACCACACGGATGATGTTGCCGTCATTGCTGGGGTTGACGCCCAGGTCGGAGTCGCGGATCGCCTGCTCGATGTTGCGCAGCGCGCTCTTGTCGAACGGCGTCACGACGGCCATCCGCGGCTCCGGCACGGAGAACGAGGCCAGCTGGTTGATCGGCGTCAGGGCGCCGTAGTAGTCGGCCACGATCTTGTTGAACATCGCCGGGTGCGCACGGCCGGTGCGGATCGCGGCGAAGTCCTCCTTGGCGACCACGACGGCCTTCTCCATCTTCTCCTCGGCCTCGAGGAGGGTCTCTTCGATCACCACTTGCTCCTGCGTGTCTTGAGTAAGGCCCGGCTGCGGTTCCCCGTAGGGGCGGCGGCCGGCTGCGTCGCGTCTTCTTCCTGCACGGTTCCCGACCGGCAGGACATTGTCCATCCCCCGGCCAGGGCGCGTCCCGTCCGTCCCCCGGACAGGTGTCGTACCGGCGACCGGGCGTACCGGTCAGTTCCGGCTGTCGTGGTCACCCACCAGCGTGCCGATCTTCTCACCCTTGACGGCCCGCGCGATATTGCCCTCCGCCAGGAGCTCGAACACGAGGATCGGCAGCTTGTTGTCACGGCACAGGGTGATCGCGGTGGCGTCGGCGACCTTGAGCTCGCGGGTGATGACCTCGCCGTAGCCGAGGGCGTCGAACTTGACGGCGTCGGGGTTGGTCTTGGGGTCGGAGTCGTAGACCCCGTCCACGCCGTTCTTGCCCATGAGCAGCGCCTCGGCGTCGATCTCCAGGGCGCGCTGGGCGGCGGTGGTGTCGGTGGAGAAGTAGGGCATGCCCATACCGGCGCCGAAGATGACCACGCGGCCCTTCTCCAGGTGGCGCACGGCGCGCAGCGGGATGTACGGCTCGGCGACCTGGCCCATGGTGATGGCGGTCTGCACCCGGCTGTCGATGCCCTCCTTCTCCAGGAAGTCCTGGAGGGCGAGGCAGTTCATCACGGTGCCGAGCATGCCCATGTAGTCGGAGCGCGCCCGGTCCATGCCGCGCTGCTGGAGTTCGGCGCCGCGGAAGAAGTTGCCGCCGCCGATGACGACCGCGATCTCGGCGCCGTCGCGGACGACGGCGGCGATCTCACGGGCGATCTTGTGCACCACGTCCGGATCCACGCCCAGGCCCCCGCCACCGGAGAAGGCCTCTCCGGACAGCTTCAGCAGAAACCGGCCGTGTACTTTGCCGTCGTCGCTCTTCTGGGGCTTGGTGGTCATGGAGATCCCGCCTCTTTCACGTGTTGCACATACGAAGAAGGCCATTGCCGATGGGTTCGCTTTTCGCTCCCATGCGCGGCAATGGCCTCCTCGTCAGATCTGCTGCCGTCCGCCACGTGCCCGGGTGTGGCGGTGTGCCCGGACGACTGCTGTCGACCCTATAGGGGTCGCGCGTCGATCGCGGTACGGACTCAGATGCCGACCTTGATGCGCGTGAAGCGCTTCAGGGTGACACCGGCCTCGTCCAGCACCTTCTGGACCGACTTCTTGTTGTCCAGCGCGTACGGCTGGCCGAGCAGCGTGGCGTCCTTGAAGAAGCCGTTCAGGCGACCCTCGACGATCTTGGCGATCGCGGCCTCGGGCTTGCCCTCGGCGCGGGTGGTCTCCTCGGCGATGCGGCGCTCGGACTCGACGACCTCGGCCGGGACGTCGTCCTTGGCGAGGTACTTCGGCGCGAAGGCGGCGATGTGCTGGGCGACACCCTTGGCGATCTCGGCGTTCGGCTTGTCGAGCTCGACCAGGACACCGATCTGCGGGGGCAGGTCGGGCATGGTGCGGTGCATGTAGGCGGTGACGTAGCCGTCGGCGAACTGCGCGAAGCGGTCCAGGACGATCTTCTCGCCGAGGTTGGCGTTGGCCTCGTCCACGAACGCCTGGACGGTCTTGCCGGCCTCGATCTCGGAGGCGAGCAGGGCCTCGAGGTCGGCCGGGCCGGTCTTGGCGACGTGCTCGGCGATGGCCTTGGCCACGGCCTGGAACTTGTCACCCTTGGCGACGAAGTCCGTCTCGCACTTCAGCTCGACGAGGACGCCGGAGGAGTTGTCGTCGGCGATGATGGAGACCACGGCGCCGTTCTCGGCGGAGCGGCCCTCGCGCTTGGCGACGCCCTTCTGGCCCTTGATGCGCAGCGCCTCGACGGCCTTCTCGACGTTGCCCTCGGCCTCGTCCAGCGCCTTCTTGCAGTCCATCATGCCGGCGCCGGTGAGCTCACGGAGCTTCTTGACGTCGGCGGCGGTGTAGTTCGCCATGAGTCTGTGAGTCTTTCTCGAAGTCTTGGGAGATCGGAGAGCGGCACGCTCCGGTCCACATGTGATCGCGGACAACGGACGGCGTGCCGACCTGCGGGTGAACGGCGGGGGCGGACTTCACCGCGCCGGAGGCGCTGCTGGTGCCGCCCCCGCCGTCAACGCTGACGTCAGGCCTGCTCGCCCTCGGCGGCCGGAGCGGCCTCGGCGGCGGGAGCGGCCTCGGCGGCGGGGGCCTCGGCGGCAGGGGCCTCCTCGGCCGGCTTCTCGGCCTCGGCGGCGGGGGCCTCGGCGGCGGGGGCGGCCTCGGCGGCCGGAGCGGCCTCGTCGGCCTTCTTCTCGCCCTCGAGGAGGTCGCGCTCCCACTCGGCGAGCGGCTCGCCGGCGGCCTTCTCGCCCTTGTCACCGGTGGCGACGCGCGAGCGGGAGATGAGGCCCTCGGCGACGGCGTCGGCGATCACGCGGGTGAGCAGGGTGACGGAGCGGATCGCGTCGTCGTTGCCCGGGATCTTGTAGTCGACCTCGTCGGGGTCGCAGTTGGTGTCGAGGATCGCGACGACCGGGATGTTGAGCTTCCGGGCCTCACCGACCGCGATGTGCTCCTTCTTGGTGTCCACGATCCAGACGGCGCTGGGCACCTTCTGCATCTCGCGGATACCACCGAGGGTCTTCTCCAGCTTGGCCTTCTCGCGCGAGAGCACGAGAAGCTCCTTCTTGGTGAGACCCGACGCGGCGACGTCCTCGAAGTCGATCTGCTCGAGCTCCTTGAGGCGCTGCAGACGCTTGTAGACGGTGGAGAAGTTGGTGAGCATGCCGCCCAGCCAGCGCTGGTTGACGTAGGGCATGCCGACGCGGGTGGCCTGCTCGGCGATGGCCTCCTGCGCCTGCTTCTTCGTGCCGACGAACATGACCGTGCCGCCGTGGGCGACGGTCTCCTTGACGAACTCGTAGGCGCGGTCGATGTACGACAGCGACTGGAGCAGGTCGATGATGTAGATGCCGTTGCGCTCGGTGAAGATGAAGCGCTTCATCTTCGGGTTCCAGCGACGGGTCTGGTGACCGAAGTGGACGCCGCTCTCCAGCAGCTCCCGCATCGTGACGACGGCCATGGCCGTATCTCCTTGAATTGAATTTCTCGGTTGTGCCGCGTCCGCCGGACGGCGGCCGCGCCTGACGCCCGCGTTGCGCCGTGCCACTAGGGACCGAGGGGCGCTTGGTACGAACCGTTTCCGGATGCCGTACCGGGGCGTGCGAAGTCGACCCGGTGACCCGGATCGCCAGAAGAAGTGTACGGGACCGGCGGGGCGGCGGGTGACGCCGCTGTCCACAACCGGTGGGTTGTCCACAGATCCCGGCCATGATCGGTTCGTCCGGTGGAGGGTTCTCGCATGCGACGAGCGATGCGATACATGGCGCTGTGGGCAGGTCTGCCGCTGGTCTGCGCGGTGTCCGCGCCGGCTCCCCCGGCCCGCGCCGACACTCCGGCCCCGGCACCCGCGCCACCGCCCGGGGGCGAGGTTCCGGCCATCGGGCGCGCCTGGCCGGTGGGGGTACGGCCGGTGCTGCTGCGGGGCTGGGAGCCGCCGGCGACGGTGTACGGGCCCGGGCACCGGGGTGTCGACCTGGGCGCGACGCCCGGCAACCCGGTACGGGCGGTCGCGGCCGGCCGCGTGTCCTTCGCCGGCCGGGTGGCCGGGCGGGGCGTGGTGTCGGTGGAGCTGACGGGCACGGACCTGAGGACCACCTACGAGCCGGTCCGCGCGTCGGTGCGGAAGGGGGACGAGGTGCGGGCGGGCGAGATGCTCGGCACGGTCGAGCCCCCCGCACCGCACTGCCCCACGACCTGCCTGCACTGGGGCCTCCTGCGCGGCGAGACCTACCTCAACCCCCTCTCCCTCCTCCCACCCTGGCTCCTGCGCAACGGCCCAGCCCGGCTGCTGCCGGTCCTGGAGGTCCCACTGCCGGGGTGAGGGGGCGCGCCGCACACGGGGTGGCCGGCCAGGGATGGGGTGGCCCGGTGGCGTGCCATCGGCGCGAGGGGGGCGCTCGCACCGGTGCCG
>NZ_JAJSZC010000077.1:0-42263 GCF_036815105.1 Streptomyces sp. IBSBF 3136 | reverse complement strand
CTCCACACCAGCGGCACGAATGTCGACTTCACCGCCCTCCACGCCACCGGACAACACCTCGACGACCTCCCCACCTACCCCTTCCAACAGCGCCCGTACTGGATCAACGCAGGCGGCAACGGTGGCGACCCCGAGTCCATCGGCCTGACCCGGGCCGTGCACCCCCTGCTCGGCGCAGCGGTGACCGTGGCCGATTCGGACACGGTGATGTTCACCGGCCGCCTGTCGGCGGGGAGGCAGCCGTGGCTGGCCGACCATGTCGTCGGCGGCTCGATCCTCTTCCCGGGCACCGGCTTCCTCGAATTGGCGATCACCGCGGCCGAGGAGAGCGGCTGCGACCTGCTCGACGAGTTGGTGCTCGAATCGCCGCTGGTGATACCGGAGCACGGCGGGGTGGCGGTCCAGGTGCTCGTCGGGGCCCCGGACGACTCGGGTGTCCGTCCCGTCAGCGTCCACTCGCGCGGCGACGACCCCGGCCGCCCGTGGGTCCGGCACGCCGTCGGCGCCGTACGCGCCGCCGAGCTCGTCGCGGCGTCCGCCGCCCCCGTGGCCGCAGCCGTAGCGTGGCCGCCGCAGGACGCCGTGCCGGTCGACCTCACGGGTCGCTACGACCGTCTCGCCTCCGAAGGGCTGACGTACGGCGCCGCCTTCCAGGGGCTGAGGGCGGTCTGGCGGCACGGCGACGAGGTGTACGCCGAAGTGGCCCTGCCCCCGACGGTGCCGCTGGGTGAGGGCTTCCGTCTGCACCCCGCCCTGCTCGACGCGTGCCTCCAGGCCATCGGTCTGGGCACGGGGATACCAGAGTCCGCTCGGCTTCCGTTCACCTGGACGGGCGTGGCGGTGTCCGCGCCGGGCGCCACTCGGCTGCGGGTACGAACATCCCCGGCGCCCGAGGGCGGGGTGGCCCTGGAGATCAGTGACGGAGAGGGCCGGCCGGTCGCCTCGGTCGAGTCGCTGGTGCTGCGCGACGTCGACACGGCCGAACTTGCCGCCGCCGGCGCCGTCGGGCGTGACGCGCTGTTCGAACTCACCTGGACCACCGTGCCCACTCCGGTGCCGGCGCCACTGACCTGGGAGCACTGGGACCGGCTCGGCGCGGACGGCACCGTGCCGGAGACGGTCGTACTGGACAGCTCCAGCCAAGCGAGCCAGGGCAGCGATGCTGTGCACCGCGAGGTCCACCGCGTGCTCGGCGTACTGCAGAGGTGGCTCGCTGACGACCGATACGCCCGTTCCACGCTGGTGGTCGTCACCAGGAACGCGGTCGCCGTGGACCAGGTCACGGACCTGGCCGGTGCGGCGGTGTGGGGCCTGGTGCGATCGGCCCAGTCTGAAAACCCCGGCCGTATCGTGCTGGCCGACCTCGACGACCTCAGCGCGCTCGGGACGGCCCTGGCCACCGGAGAGCCCCAAGTGGCCGTACGGGACGGCGAGGTGCGGGTGGCCCGACTGACCCGGCCCTCCGCACCCCTCACCCCCGCACCCGCCACCTCTGCCTCGTCCGACACGCCTGCCCTCGCGCTCGACGTCACCGCCCGGCCGCCGGCCTTCGCCCCCGAAGGCACAGTGCTGCTGACCGGCGCCACCGGCATGCTGGGCAGGCTGGTGGCCCGCCACCTGGTGACCGCACACGGCGTACGGCGGCTGCTGCTGCTCGGCAGGCGTGGCCCCGCTGCCGAGGGCAGCGCCGAACTGGTCGCGGAGCTGGCCGCGTCGGGTGCTCAGGCTGACGTCGTGGCGTGTGACGTCGCCGACCGGGACGCCCTCGCCGGTGTCCTGGCGGCGGTACCCGCCGACCACCCGCTCACCGGGGTGGTGCACGCGGCGGGTGTGCTGGACGACGGTGTGATCGGCTCACTCACCCCCGAACGTGTCGACGCCGTGCTCCGTCCCAAGGTCGACGCCGCGCTCAACCTGCATGAACTCACCGAGATGGCCAAGCTCTCGGCGTTCGTCCTGTTCTCGTCCGCCGCGGGCGTCTTCGGCAACCCCGGTCAGGGCGGCTACGCCGCCGCCAACGCCTTCCTCGACGCCCTGGCCGCCCACCGGCACGCCCTCGGTCTACCGGCACACTCCCTGGCCTGGGGCCTGTGGGACGGCGCCGACGGCATGGCGTCCGACCTGGTGGACGGCGACCGCCGCCGGATGGCGCGCACCGGCGTGCGGCCGCTGTCCGAGACGGACGGCCTCACGCTCCTCGACGCGGCGCTCGGCACCGACGCACCGGCCCTGGTCCCGATCCGCCTCGACCTCACCTCCCTTGCGGCACAAGCCGAACTACCGCCGCTGTTCGGCACGCTCGTACGGCGCCCCGCGGCGCGACCGGCCCCGACCGACACGGCCGACACGGCCGACGCGCTGAGGCGCCGGCTGGCGGATCTGCCCGTCGATGCGTGGGAGGCCGAGCTGCTCGAAGTCGTCAGGACCCACGCGGCCGCCATCCTCGGTCACGCCGGACCCGAGGACGTCCCGGCCTCCCGGCCTTTCAAAGAGCTGGGCTTCGACTCGCTGAGCGCGGTCGAGTTCCGCAACCTGCTCAACACCGCCACCGGCCTGCGCCTGCCGCCCACCCTCGTCTTCGACCACCCGAACGCCGCAGTCCTCGCCGCCGAACTCACCTCGCAACTGGCCCCCGACACGGACGGGGGCGAGCCCGACACCGAGCGCCGGATCAGGGAGGTGCTGCACGCCATACCGCTCAGCCGACTGCGTGACGCGGGCCTCCTGGAACGCCTCCTGGAGCTCGGCGGAGCCGCCCCGCAGACGGTCGCCCCCGTCGACGGCGAGGTCGGCTCGATCGACGACATGGACACCGACGCGCTGATCAACATGGCTCTGGGCGGCCGCGACGATTTCGACTCGACCGGAATGAGTGGAGACCTCCGATGACCGGGCCCGACAACAAGCTCGTCGCCGCGTTGCGCAGCTCGCTCAAGGAGGCCGAGTTCCTGCGCGCGCAGAACGCGAAGCTCAGCGCGTCGATCTCCGAGCCCATCGCGATCATCGGCATGGCCTGCCGCTACCCGGGCGGCGTCACGTCCCCCGAGGACCTGTGGCGACTCGTCGCCGACGAGGTCGACGCCGTCTCCGACTTCCCCGCCAACCGCGGTTGGCCGATTGACGAGTTGTACGACCCCACCGGCGAACGTCCTGGGACCACCTACGTCCGGCAGGGCGGATTCCTGCACAGCGCCGACCAGTTCGACCCCGCCTTCTTCGGTATCAGCCCCAACGAAGCGCTGCTCATGGACCCGCAGCAGCGGCTGCTGCTCGAATGTTCCTGGGAGGCGATCGAGCGGGCGGGCATCGACCCCGCGTCCCTGCACGGAAGCCGTACCGGCGTCTTCGCCGGCATGATGTACCACGACTACCCCGCCAACGCGAACACCGGCGCCGTCGCCTCCGGTCGGGTCGCCTACACCCTCGGACTCGAAGGCCCGACGGTCACGGTCGACACCGCCTGCTCCTCCTCACTCGTCGCCCTGCACTCCGCCGGGCAGGCGCTGCGGGCGGGGGAGTGCACCCTCGCCCTCGTCGGCGGCGTCGCCGTGATGGCGACACCCGAGGCGTTCGTCGAGTTCAGCAGGCAGAAGGGACTGTCACCCGACGGCCGCTGCCGCTCCTACGCCGCCTCCGCCGACGGCGCCGCCTGGGCCGAGGGCGCGGGTGTCCTCCTGGTGGAACGGCTCTCGGACGCCCGGCGCAACGGTCATCCGGTTCTTGCTGTGGTGCGCGGCTCGGCGGTCAACTCCGACGGCGCGAGCAACGGACTCTTCGCCCCGAACGGCCCCGCGCAACAGCGGGTGATCCGGCAGGCGCTGGCCTCGGCCGGGCTGTCGGCCGCCGAAGTGGACGTGGTGGAGGGGCACGGGACGGGAACGACGCTCGGCGACCCCATCGAGGCGCAGGCGCTGCTGGCCACGTACGGGCGGGACCGGCCGGAGGGCACGCCCCTCTGGCTCGGCTCCATCAAGTCGAATCTGGGACACACACAGGCCGCCGCAGGTGTCGCGGGGATCATGAAGATGGTCCTGGCGATGCGGCACGGCACGCTGCCGCGCACGCTGCACGTGGACGAGCCGTCGGGAAAGGTCGACTGGTCCTCCGGCGCGGTCGAACTGCTGAGGGCGGCCCGCCGGTGGCCCGGGACCGGCGCTCGGCCACGCCGGGCCGCCGTGTCGTCGTTCGGCATCAGCGGCACCAATGCGCACGTGATCGTGGAGGAGCCGCCCGCGGCCGAGACGGTCGCCGCACCCGGCGACGTGGAGCCGGTGGCATGGGTGCTGTCGGGGAAGACGCCCCAGGCCCTGACCGCGTACGCAGACCGGCTGAGGGCCCATGCGGCCGGAGCCGGAGCCGGAGCCGGAGCCGGAGCAGAGGACGGAGCCCGAGCCGAGGCCGGGGTCGGGGCGGAGGCGCTTCGTCCGGTGGACGTGGCCCGGACGCTGGCCGGCCGGGCACGGTTCGAACACCGGGCCGTGGTCGTCGGGTCGGACCGCGAGGAGTTGCTGCGCGGGCTGACCGGCGTGGCCGCGGTGTCGCCGGTGCCGGGCAAGCTGGCCTTCCTGTTCACCGGACAGGGGGCCCAGCGTCTGGGCATGGGCCGTGAACTGGCCGCTCGCTTCCCGGCGTTCGCGGCGGCCTTCGACGAGGTGGCCGCTGCACTGGACGTCCATCTCGAACGGCCGCTCCGCGAGGTGCTGTGGGGCGCGGACCCGGCCGTCCTGGAGCAGACCGGATGGGCGCAGCCAGGACTGTTCGCGGTCGAGGTCGCGCTGTTCCGGCTGCTGGAGTCGGCGGGCCCGAAGCCCGACTTCGTCGCGGGGCACTCCGTCGGCGAGCTGGCCGCGGCACATGTGGCAGGCGTTCTGTCCCTCACGGATGCCGCTCAACTGGTGTCGGCACGCGCCCGGTTGATGCAGGCACTGCCCATGGGCGGGGCGATGGCATCCGTACGGGCGGCCGAGGACGACGTACGAGCCGCGCTCGTGGCCGGAGTGGAGATCGCGGCCGTCAACGGCCCGCGCTCCGTGGTGATCTCCGGCGCCGAGGACGCGGTGACCGAAGCGATGGAGAGGCTTCAGGAATACAAGGTCACGCGCCTCCGCGTCAGCCACGCGTTCCACTCCCCGCTGATGGAACCGATGCTGACCGGCTTCGCCGAGGTGGCCTCCCGACTGACCTACGAAACCCCGCGCATCCCCCTGGTCTCGACCCTCACCGGACGGCCGGCCTCCGACGACCTGTGCGACCCCCAGTACTGGGTCCGCCAGGCCCGCGACCCGGTCCGCTTCGCCGACGCCCTCACCACCCTTTCCACGCAGGGCGCGACCACGTTCTTCGAGGTGGGCCCGGACACCGTCCTCGCGACCATGGCGGAGGACACGCTCCCCGCCGACACCTACGCCGTCGCGAGCCAGCGCCGGGACCTGCCCGAGGCCCACACCCTCCTCACCGCCCTCGGCGCCCTACACACCCGGGGCAGGGATGTCGACTTCGCCGCCCTGCACCCGGGACGCCACCTCGACGACCTCCCCACCTACCCCTTCCAGCGGCAGCGCTACTGGCTGGACGTGACGGACTACCTGGCCGAGTCCTGGCTCGGCGATGCCCTGGGCAGTGATCCGGCGAGTCTGGGCGTGAGCGCCCTCGACCATCCGCTGCTCGGTGCGGCCGTCACCGTCCCCGACAGCGGTGCCGTGGTCCTCACCGGGCGGCTGTCGGTGCGGGACCAGCCCTGGCTGGGCGACCACGACGTGCTGGGAAGCGTTCTGCTGCCCGGCACCGGCCTGGTCGAGCTGGCGTTGCGTGCCGCCCGGGAAACCGATTGCGACCGGATCGAGGAACTGACGCTCACCAGCCCCTTGGTCCTGCCGGAGGAGGACGGTCTGGCCGTGCGGGTGCTGGTGGGCGGCCCGGACGAGTCCCGCCGCCGTACCGTCGCCGTGTACTCCGCCCCGGAGCGGCGGCCGGCGGACGCCTCGACGGCCTCCTGGACCCTGCACGCCGAGGGCCTGCTGACCTCCGGTACGACGCCCGCGGCGGACACGTCCGGGGCCTGGCCACCGCCCGGCGCCACCGTACGTCCCACGGACGGCGCGTACGAGCTGCTGCTCGGCCGGGGGTACGGGTACGGCCCGGTGTTCCAGGGCCTGCGCGCGGCCTGGGAGCGTGGGGACGAACTCTTCGCCGAGGTCACGCTCCCCGAGGCCGCGCACGGCGACGCCCGGCGCTGCGCGGTGCATCCGGCCCTGCTCGACGCGGCCCTGCACGCCTCGCTGCTGGAGGACCTGGACGGCGNCACGGCGACGCCCGGCGCTGCGCGGTGCATCCGGCCCTGCTCGACGCGGCCCTGCACGCCTCGCTGCTGGAGGACCTGGACGGCGCGGGGACCACCCTGATCCCGTTCTCCTGGAACGGTGTCTCCCTGCATTCCACGGGCGCGGGCGCCACCAGCCTGCGCGTCCGTATGCGCCCCGCCGGGCCCGACAGCGTGGCCCTGGACCTCGCCGACGAGGCGGGACGCGCCGTACTGTCCGTGACGTCGCTGGTGTCCCGGCCGGTGTCCGCGCGGCAGCTCGACCGTGTGCGGGGCGCCGGGAACACGACGTCGTACCGGGTCCGCTGGCAGCCCGTCGACCTCGCCGCCCTCGCTCCTGCCGTCGCACCGTCCGACCGCTCCCGCTGGGCTGTCGTCGGCTCGGGAACGCCCGTCCCCGGACTGCCGGTGTTCCCCGACCTCACCGCACTCTCCGAGGCGGTCGAAACCGGTGACGCCGACGTGCCCGACGTCGTCCTGCTGCCACTCGAGCCGAGCACAGGCGACATCCCCACGGCCGTACGCACCAGCACCTCCACCGTCCTGGCCGCGCTCCAGGCATGGCTGGCCGACGAGCGCTTCACCGCCTCCCGCCTGGTGATCCTGACCCGGCAGGCGGTGACCGCACGCGACGGCGAGCGCGCCGACCTCGCCGCCGCCCCCGTATGGGGCCTGGTACGGGCGGCACAGGCGGAGAACCCCGGCCGGTTCGTGCTCGCCGACACCGACGAAACCGCCGAGTCCCGCACCGCCCTGCCCGCGGCGCTGGATCGCGACGAACCCGAATTCGCGCTCCGATTGGGCAGGTTGACGGTGCCGAGACTCGTCGCCGCCGCCCCCCTGTCCCGGCCGGCACGCCTGGGCGGTACGGTCCTGGTCACCGGCGGCACGGGCGGACTCGGCGCACTGGTCGCCCGCTACCTCGTCACCGCGCACGGGGCCGAAAGACTCGTCCTGACCAGCCGACGCGGTCCCGACACCCCGGGCGCCGCCGAACTCACGGCCGAACTGACCGGGCTCGGTGCCGAGGTGACGGTCGTCGCCTGCGACGCGGCCGACCGCGACGCCCTCGCCGCGGTCCTGGCCGCGATCCCCGCCGAACACCCGCTCACCGCCGTCGTGCACGCCGCCGGTGTCGTCGACAACGGTCTGGTCACCACGCTCGACCCGGACCGGCTCGAAACCGTCCTGCGCCCCAAGGTCGACGGGGCGTGGCACCTGCACGAACTCACCCGCGACCTGCCCCTGTCCGCGTTCGTCCTGTTCTCCTCCGCGGGCGGGCTGGTGCTCGCGGCGGGCCAGGGCGGCTACGCGGCAGCCAACGTGTTCCTCGACGCGCTGGCCGAACACCGCTCGGCCACGGGCCTGCCCGCCACATCGCTCGCCTACGGCCTCTGGGGCCTCGACACCGGTTTCGGCGCCGCCCTCACCGAGGACGACCTGGAACGGATGGCCCAGCAGGGATTCCCCGCCCTCACGGCAGCCGAGGGCCTGGACGCGCTCGACTCCGCGCTGCCCGGCCCGCCCACCCTGGTGCCCCTCAAGGTCCACGCCGCCCGCGTCCGGGCGAACGGCGACGTCCCCGCCCTGCTGCGCGGCCTCGTACGCGTGCCGCGCACCATGCGAACCGCCGCCGGCTCCGCCTGGGCCGGCCGCCTCGCCGGCCTCACCGGCGACGCACGCCTGACCACCCTGCTCGACCTGGTCCGCACGGAGATCGCCAATGTGCTCGGCCACGCGTCCGCCCAGGCCGTCGAGCCGGACCGCGCCTTCTCCGAACTGGGCTTCGACTCGCTGACCGCCGTCGAGCTCCGCAACAGGCTCGCCACGGCCACCGGCCTGCGCCTGCCCGCCACACTCGTCTTCGACCACCCCACGGCCGACGCGGTCGCCGAACACCTCGACGAAACCCTCGGCGGAACCACAGCGGACACACCCACCCCTCGCACCACGATCCACCGCACGCCCGACGAGCCGATCGCCGTCGTCGGCATGGCCTGCCGCTTCCCCGGCGGCGTGTCCTCGCCCGAGGACCTGTGGCGCCTGCTCGCGACCGGCGCCGAGGCCATCGAACCGCTGCCCACCGACCGAGGCTGGGACGAGACCCTCTACGACCCCGAGCCCGGAAAGCCCGGCAAGTGCTACGCGCAGGGCGGCGGATTCCTCCGCGAGGCCGGTGAGTTCGACCCCGGCTTCTTCGGCATCGGCCCCAACGAGGCGCTGGCCATGGACCCGCAACAGCGGTTGCTCCTGGAGACCTCCTGGGAGGCGTTCGAACGGGCCGGCATCGACCCCGCCACGCTGCGCGGCAGCGCCACCGGCGTCTTCACGGGCGTCATGTACCACGACTACGGCTACGGCAGCTCCAGCGGAGGCAGCGCCGTCGCCGGCCGCGTGTCATACGCACTGGGCCTCGAAGGCCCCGCCGTCGCCGTCGACACGGCGTGCTCCTCCTCGCTCGTCGCCCTCCACTCCGCCGTCCAGGCCCTGCGCAACGGCGAGTGCTCACTTGCCCTGGCCGGGGGCGTCGCGGTCATGGCCTCGCCCGAGATCCTGGTCGAGTTCAGCCGCCAGCGAGGACTGTCCGCCGACGGCAGATGCCGTTCGTACGCGTCCGGCGCCGACGGCACCGGATGGGCCGAGGGCGCCGGAATCCTCATCGTGGAACGACTCTCGGACGCCCGACGCAACGACCACCCGGTCCTCGCCCTGATCCGGGGCACGGCCGTGAACCAGGACGGCGCGTCCAACGGCTTCTTCGCACCGAACGGCCCGTCGCAGCAGCGTGTGATCCGGCAGGCCCTGGCATCGGCGGGCCTGTCGCCCGCCGACGTCGACGCGGTGGAGGGACACGGGACCGGGACGACCCTCGGAGACCCCATCGAGGCCCAGGCGCTGCTGGCGACGTATGGGCAGGACCGGCCGGAGGGTCGGCCGTTGTGGTTGGGGTCGATCAAGTCGAACATCGGTCATACGCAGGCCNCATGAAGATGGTTCTGGCGATGCGGCATGGTGTGTTGCCGCGGACGTTGCACGTGGACGAGCCGTCGGCACAGGTGGACTGGTCCGCGGGCGCGGTGCGACTGCTCACCGAGTCCCGCGAGTGGACAGGCGGCGAGGACGGCCCACGTCGCGCCGGCGTCTCGTCGTTCGGCCTCACGGGAACGAACGCCCATGTGATCGTGGAGGAGGCCCCGGCCGTCGCGGCTGGGCCTGAGCCTGTCTTGGATGATGTGCGGCCGGTCGCTTTGGTGGTGTCGGGTAAGACGCCCGAGGCGGTGACGGCTTACGCCGATCAGCTCAGGTCGTATCTTGCCGGGCACGAGTCGCTGCGTCCGGTGGATGTGGCGTGGACGCTGGCGGGTCGTGNCGGCCGCTGCGCGAGGTCGTCTGGGGTGAGGACGCGGACGCGGTGCAGCGGACGGGTTGGGCGCAGCCTGGTCTTTTCGCCTTCGAGGTGGCGCTGTTCCGGCTGCTGGAGTCGGGGGGTCTGAGGCCCGACTTCGTGGCCGGGCATTCCATCGGTGAGCTGGCCGCAGCACATGTGTCCGGTGTGCTGTCGCTGTCGGATGCGGCTCGACTGGTCGCGGCGCGCGCGAGCTTGATGCAGGCGCTGCCGACCGGCGGTGCGATGGCGTCCGTCCGNCGGATGCGGCTCGACTGGTCGCGGCGCGCGCGAGCTTGATGCAGGCGCTGCCGACCGGCGGTGCGATGGCGTCCGTCCGCGCCGAGGAGTCCGTCGTGCGGGCGGCCCTCGTGGACGGTGTCGAGATCGCCGCCGTCAACGGTTCTCGCTCGGTGGTGGTTTCGGGCGTCGATGACGCGGTGGTGGAGACGATCGAGCGTCTTCAGGACCACAAGGTCACGCGTCTGCGTGTCAGCCACGCGTTCCACTCCCCGCTGANACGCCCTCACCACCCTCTCCGCTCAAGGCGCGACCAAGTTCCTCGAACTCGGCCCGGACACCGTCCTGGCCGCCATGGCCGAGGACACCCTCCCCGCCGACACCACCCACACCATCGCCACCCAGCGCCGCGACCGCCCCGAATCCCACACCCTCCTCACCGCCCTCGGCACCCTCCACACCAGCGGCACGAATGTCGACTTCACCGCCCTCCACGCCACCGGACAACACCTCGACGACCTCCCCACCTACCCCTTCCAGCACCACCGCTACTGGCAGCCCGAGCGCGCGGCCGGGGCCGGTCCGGCGGCGCTGGGGCTGACCCCGGCCGAGCATCCGCTGCTCGGGGCGGCCGTTCCGCTCGCCGGTTCCGAGGCCGTGGTGTTCACCGGCCGTCTGTCGACGCAGACCGTGCCCTGGCTGGCCGACCATGCAGTGGGCGACTCGCTTCTGTTCCCGGGTACCGGATTCGTCGAGCTGGCGATCGCGGCGGGTGGTCAGGTCGGCTGCGCGTTCCTTGAGGAGCTGGTGCTGGCAGCGCCGCTCGCCCTGCCCGAGCAGGGCGGGACGTCGATCCAAGTGTCCGTGGGCGCGCCGGACGAGGAGGGCGGCCGTACCGTCTCCGTCCACGCCCGCACGGAGGACACCGAACCGTGGGTCCGTCACGCGGACGGAGTCCTGCGCCCGGCAGCGCCGTCGGACGCCACCGGGCTCACCCAGTGGCCGCCGACCGGGGCCGTGCCGGTGCCGGTCGCCGACGCCTACGAGACGATGTTCGCGCGCGGCTACGACTACGGGCCGGTGTTCCAGGGGCTGAGGGGTGCGTGGCAGCGCGGCGACGAGATGTTCGCGGAGATCGCGCTGCCGGAGCAGGCGCACAAGGACGCCGCCCGGTACGTCCTCCATCCAGCCCTGCTGGACGCCTCGTTGCACGCCCTGGGCCTGACCGGCGAAGCGGCGGACGGCTCCACCATGCTGCCGTTCTCCTGGAGCGGTGTCGCCGTGCACGCCCACGGTGCGCGCGGCCTGCGGGTCAGGATCACGCCGGCCGGTGACCGGGCCGTGGCCCTGGATCTGGCAGACCTCTCCGGCAGTCCCGTGGCCTCGGTCGGCGCGCTGAGCCTGCGGGAGATCACCGCCGAGCAGCTAGCCGTACTGCGGCAGGGCGGCGACTCGCTGTACCGGATCGACTGGCAGCCGGTCGCCCTGGTCCCGCCCGACACCTCCGACGTCCATTGGGTCAAGGTCGGTGGGGGTTGTCCGTACGCCGATCTCCCCGCCCTGGTCGAGGCCATCGACTTGGGCTCGGTCGGCGTGCCTCACGTGGTGTTCTGGCACAGCACGCCGATGCGGACCGACGCCCCGCAGGCCGATGTCCGCGCGACTCTCGCCGATGCGCTCGGGGCGGTACGACTCTGGCTGGCCGAGGACCGTTTCGCCGCCTCCGAGCTGGTGATCGTGACGAAGGGCGCGATGGCCGAAGACGGCTCGGAGGTCCGCCTGCACCAGGCGCCCGTCTGGGGTCTGGTCCGCGCGGCGCAGGCCGAGAACCCCGGCCGGTTCACCCTCGTCGACATCGACCACCTCAGCCACGCCGACCACCCCGACACCGCCCTCCTCGCCGCGCCGGCCACCGGTGAGCCCGAACTGATGCTCCGCGACGGCAAGTTCCACGTTCCCCGCCTGGTTCGCGAGCAGCGGCTGCCCACCGTGGCCGCTCCCATGCCCCTGGATCCCGCCGGCACCGTCCTCGTCACCGGGGGGACCGGCGGCCTCGGCGCTCTGCTGGCCCGGCACCTCGTCAGCCGTCACGGCATCCGACGGCTGGTCCTCACCAGTCGGAGCGGACCGGACGCGCCGGGTGCGGACCGTCTGCGCGACGTGCTGACCGGGCTCGGCGCCGATGTCCGCATAGTGGCCTGCGACGTCGGTGACCGCGAGGCAATGGCCGCCGTGCTCGCCGAGGTCGACCCGGCAGCGCCGCTCACGGCCGTCGTGCACGCGGCGGGCGCAGTCGACGACGGTGTGGTCGGTTCGCTGACCCCCCAGCGCGTCGAGACGACCCTGCGTCCGAAGGTCGACGGAGCGTGGCATCTGCACGAACTCACCGCCGGGCTGCCGCTCGCCGCGTTCGTGCTGCTGTCCTCGGCCGGAGGGCTGGTGCTCGCGGCCGGGCAGGGCGCTTACGCCGCGGGCAACGTCTTCCTCGACGCGCTCGCCCGGTACCGGACGGCCAACGGGCTGCCCGCGACCTCGCTGGCGTACGGCTTGTGGGGCATCGAGGCGGGCCTCGGCCAGTGGTTGACCGAGGCCGACCGGGGCCGGCTCGCCCGGCAGGGCTTCCCGCTCCTCACCGTCGAGGAGGGGCTGGCGGCCTTCGACGCCGGGCTGGTCACCGACCGGCCGACGCTCGTCCCCGTCCGACTTGAGGCTGCCGCGCTGCGGTCACGAGCCGACGAACTCCCGGCGCTGTTGCGTGGCTTCATGCCTCCTGCGAGGCGTCGAGCTGCCACGGGACCGGCGGACGCCGAGGATCTGGCCCGGCGTCTCGCGGGGCTCTCCGACGCGGAGCAGGAGCGGGAGCTCACCCAGTTGGTGCGTGCGCACGCCGCCGCCGTACTGGGGCACGAGAGCGCACGGGCCGTCGATCCAGAACGGGACTTCCTCGAGCTCGGGTTTGACTCCCTCGCGGCAGTCGAACTGCGCAACCGGCTGACGGCCGCGACCGGTCTGCGGCTGCCCCCGATGGCGGTGTTCGACAACAAGAACCCCACCGCCCTCGCCCGGCGGCTGCACACCGACCTGTCGCTGCCGCCCGCCGCCGCGACGGCACCTGGGGGGACACCGGACACTCTCGCCGACCTGTTCCGGGCTGCCGTGCTGTCCGACCAGGTGATCAAGGGGTTCGATCTCCTGCGTGCCGTGTCCGACCTGCGGCCGCGGTTCACCTGTGCCGCCGACTTCGGGCCCCTGCCCGACGGTGTCCGGCTCGCGGACGGGCCCGAGGAGCCCGTGCTGATCGGCATCAGCACCCCGATGGCGACCGGTGGCCCGCACCAACACGCGCGGCTCGCCGCCGCGTTCCGCGGTAGACGTCCCATGGTCACCCTGTCCAACCCGGGGTTCACGGCCGGGGAGCCCCTGCCGGACTCCACGGACGCGGTGATCGACTACCTCGCCGAAGGCGTGCTGCGGGCCGCCGCGGGGCGGCCGTTCGTCCTGCTCGGCTACTCGTCGGGTGGCACCCTCGCGCACGCCACGGCCGGCCACCTGGAACGCGTGCGCGGGGTCCGGCCCGCCGGTGTCGTCCTGATGGACACCTACCGGGTCGACCTGGAGGACCGCGACCAGGGCCGGCTCATGGAACAGCTCACCGTCGGACTGGTGCGGAAGGACCAGGCGTTCGGCCTGTTCCACAGCAGCGCCCTGTCCGCGATGAACCGCTACTTCGACCTCGTGCCGAGGTTCACCCTGGAGCCGCTGGAGGCGCCCGTGCTGTTCGTCGGGGCCACCGAGTCCTTCATGCCGTCCGGGGCGGCCGGGGACGGCGACGACTGGCAGGCCAAGCCCTGGGACCCGGCTCACCACCACGCCACCGTGCGGGCCACCCACTTCTCCATGATCGAGGACCATGCGGCCGAGGCGGGCGCGCTGGTCGAGGAGTGGATTGCCCGCGTCGCACGGCAGAGGACCACTTTCGCAGCCGGCCCTAGGGGTGACTAGGGGTTCTTGCCGGGCCGAGCCCTTCCTATCGTCATGGGTGAAATCGGGTGATCGACAAAACGGGAGCTGGAATGAGCGCTGACGGCAGCTGGGAGTTCACGATCGACAGCCCCATCGGCAAGCAGAGTCTGTGGGTGGACATGAAGGCGGAGGACGGCAAGCTGGTCGGCACGTGCCGGGCCAACGGCCAGGTCATCGACCCGAACATCATCGACGGCAAGATCGACGGCGACCTGATCTCCTTCAAGGTGAAGTCGCACAAGCCGGTCCCGCTGAAGATGACACTGACCCTGACCCGCAACGGCGACAGCATGACCGGCAAGGCGAAGCCCGGCATGTTCGGCACCTTCCCGGTCAGCGGCAAGCGGGTCTAGTGTTCCGCCCCACTGCCAAAGGCGTGGCGCCGTTCGGTGAGTTCAAGACCTGGTACCGGGTCACCGGCGAACTGTCGCCTCACCGGACGGCGCTCGTGGTGGCGCACGGTGGACCCGGCAGCACACACGACTACCTGGTGAGCCTGGCCGCCCTGTCCGAACTGGGCGTCCCGGTCGTGCACTACGACCAGATCGGCAACGGCGGTTCCAGCCATCTGCCGGACGTACCGGCCGACTTCTGGACCGTGGACCTGTTCCTCGCCGAGCTGGACAACCTGTTGCGCCATCTCGGCATCGCGGACAACTACCTGCTCTTCGGGCACTCCTGGGGCGGCCTGCTCGTCGCCAAGCACGCCGCGGGCGCCCCGGCCGGGCTGCGCGGCCTGGTCATCGCCGACGCCCCCGCCTCGTACCCGCTGTGGCTGGAACAGATGGACGTCCTGCGCGGCCGACTGCCCGCCGGCGTCAACGAGATCCTGCTGCGCCACGAGGCCGCCCGCACGACCGACAGCGACGAATACCACGCCGCCACCCGTGTCTTCTACGACCGGCACCTGTGCCGCCTCGACCCGTGGCCCCGCGCCTACCAGGCGTCGTTCTTCGAGATGTACAACGACCCGACGGTCTACTTCACGATGAACGGCCCCAGCGAGTTCCACGTGATCGGCTCCCTGCGCGACTGGGGCGTGACGGACTGCGTGTCCGGCATCACGGTGCCGACACTGCTGGTCTCCGGCCGCCACGACGAGGCCACGCCCGAGACGGTCCGGCCCTACGCGGAACTGATCCCGGACGTGCGCTGGGAGATCTTCGAGAACTCCAGCCACGTGCCGCACCTGGAGGAGCCGGAGCGGTTCCTCGACGTCATGACCGAGTACGTGAAGGCCGTGGCCTTCGGCTAGGTGTGCGGCCAGGAAGCAGAAGGACGAGAGCATGGCCGATGAGCGGTTCGTTCCCCGGTTCCCCGCCGACACGCTCGACGCGTTCGCGCTGGCGCCGGTGTCCCGTACGCCGGACAAGCCCGCCGTGGTGGAGGCCGCCGCCGGGGGAGTGACGTCGGTGTCGTACCGCGAACTCGCCCAGCGCGTCGAGGAGTACGCCAAGCAGCTCACGGCGGCCGGCGTGCGGATCGGCGACCGGGTGGTGGTCGCCTCCCACACCTCGGCGTCGGCGATCGCGGTCCTGCTCGCCTGCGCGCGCGTGGGGGCCGTCTTCATCCCCGTGGACCCCGACATACCGGCGCTGCGGCTCGACTCCATCGTCGAGGCGACCGGCCCCGCGCTCCTCCTGCACCCCGTCGGCGTCCCCGCCCGTACCCCCTCGGGCGACATCGCGCTCGGCACCTTCGACGCCGAGGGCGGCGTCGCCTTCGGCGGGGTGCGGAGCGCCGGGCGGCCCGCCCGTCGCACGGTGGTGGGCGGCGACCCGGCGTACATCATCTTCACCTCGGGCACCACCGGCCGACCCAAGGGCGTGGTCATGAGCCACCACGCGGCCCTGGCCTTCTACCGCGGCACCCAGCGCTTCGGCGCGGTGTCGCCCGACGACCGGGTGGCCAGCACCTCCCCGCTGGCCTTCGACGTGGCGCTGTTCGACATCTGCGTGACCTTGGGCACGGGCGCCACCCTGATCGCCGTACCCCGCGCCCACCTCAGCTTCCCGCGCCGCCTGCTCGGCCACCTGCGGGACACCGGGGCCACCGTCGTACACGGCGTGCCGTCGCTGTGGCGCCCACTGCTGCGCCACGAACCCGACGGCGTCGCGGCCCTCGGCGAGCGGCTGCGCGGCATCCTGTTCGCCGGCGAGAACTTCCCCCTCGCCGAGCTGCGCCGGCTGCGTACCCTGCTGCCGCACCTGCGGGTCGTCAACGCGTTCGGCGCCACCGAGACCGTCGCCTGCTCGTTCTCCGAGGTGCCCGACCCCCTGCCCGAGACCGCCGAGGCCCTGTCCATCGGGCGCGGCTACCCGGGCGCCGAGATCCTGCTCCTCGACGAGGCGGGCCTGCCCGTCGACGAGCCCGGGGTCACGGGGGAGATGTACATCCGCTGCCCGTCCCTCTTCTCCGGGTACTGGGACGACCCGGAGGCGACCCGGGCAGCCCTCGTCCCGGATCCGCTCGAACCACGCTCCGGCCAACTGGTATATCGGTCAGGCGACTTGGCGTACCGTGATGCCTCGGGCGAGCTGTACTTCCGCGGCCGTGCCGACTCCATGGTGAAGATACGCGGCAACAGGATCGAACTCGGCGAGGTGGAGCGCCGGTTGGCCGAGCACCCCGGCGTGAGCGCCGCACTGGTCCTTGCCCTCGACGGTGCGGACGGGGAAGCGGCCCTCACGGCCTTCGTCGTGGCACCCGCGGCCGGGGCCACCCCGGCGGAGCTGGCCGAGCTGTGCCGGCGGTCCATGCCCTCGTACATGATCCCCAAGAGGTTCCTCTTCCTCGACGAGCTGCCCCTGAGCGCCAACGGCAAGGCCGACCGCAAGGCACTGACAGCGCTGGCCGCGGCCGACGTCAGCTGACCACGCCCGGCACGACGCGCTCCGCCCGCCGCATGAGGACGGACACCTGCTTCTCCGCCGAAGCGCGCACCAGGTACTCACCGAGGAACTGCCCGCTGCGGCTGTGGACCTCGAACCGGTCGGCTATCTGGTGGATCCGGAATCCGTCCCGGCCGGCGGCCGGAGCGTTCATGGCGTCCTGAGCGATCATGATCTCGCATCCTTCTCGACAAGGCGTGGGGGCCATCCAGGGGAGCCCGTTCGTGGGACTGCTCATCAGTGTGGGCAGCCGGCCACGCCCGTCGTGTCGGCCGACCGGGGGACCGTGCGGTGGGCCCCGTTGTAGGCGAGGGGCGGAGGCCGTACGAAGGGGGACCGCCCCGCGGACGCCGGGGCGGACGCCCGGATCGGTGCCCCACGGGGAGCACCGAGGCCGCTACCCCGCGCCCGGATCGGTGTACCGCGGACAGCGCCCAGGCCGCCGCCGCAACCGCGCCACGCGCCCCGCTCGCACCGTTTGACCGGGCCGGGCGGCCCGGTGTGGGGGACGATGAAGACATGAAGATCAAGAGTCCGTCCTTCCAGGACGGGGACTTCATCCCCGTCGAGCACTCGGCCGACGGCGCCGAGGTACCGGTGCCGCTCGAGTTCGACGCGGTGCCCGTCGACGCGGCGAGCCTGGCCCTGGTGGTGCACGACCCGGACGTACCGCGGGAACTGCGGCCGGACGGGAACTTCGACCACTGGGTGGTGTGGAACATCCCGGCCGGGCAACGGCGGATGTACCCCGACGACATCCAGGTCGGAGTGGTGGGCGCCGGCACCAGCAACATCCGCGCCTGGATCGGTCCCGCGCCCCCGCCCGGGGACAAGGCACACCGCTACTTCTTCACGCTCTACGCCCTGGACACCGCATTCGACCTGCCCGGAGAGGCCGGCCGCGGGGAGCTGGAAGCCGCGATGGAGGGCCATGTGCTGGAGACGGCGGTACTGATGGGCCGCTTCCAGCGGGAGTGACCCGGCACCTCGCCGGCCGGCGCACCACCGGGCTGTTCAGCCCCGCACCCGGCAGCCGCCCGGCCGTCCTGGCCGGCCTCGGCAACGGGATCGTGATCAGTGCGCCGCTGCCGGCGGGCCTCGCCGTGGGCAACCCGCAGGCGGCGGCCTGGGCGACCCTGGGCGCCTACCTGGCGGCGTTCACCAACAAGGGCGGCGCCCGCGGGCCGCGCACGCGCGCCCTGCTGGTGGCCGCCGTGGTGGACGCCGCCGTCTTCTGGATCGGCGCGCGGGCGGCCGGGCTGTTCCCCGTGACGCTGGTCGTCCTCGCCGCCCTGGTGTTCCTCGCCGGCATGGGCACGACCGTCCACCCCACGCTGGAACGGCTCGGCACGATGCCCGCCACCGCGCTGCTCGTCGCCGCGGGAGCGGTCGGCACCACGCAAACACCTGCGCAGCTACGGCCCGCGGCACTGCTCGTGCTGGCCGGGGGCCTGTGGTACGCCGCCGCCACCGCCGTCCTGACACCCGCCCCACGCCTGCGCGACGTCCTGCGCACCCTCGCGCAGCCCTACCGCGCCGTCGGCCGCACGCTGAGCGGCCTCGCCGGCCCCTCCGCCCCGCGCCCCGCCCCGGCCCTCACGGCGGACGCGCTGCGCAGGGCCGAGGAGGCCACCCGCGCGCTGCGCGGCCCCCGGGGGGACGAGCACCTCGCCGACCTGACCGACCCGCTCGTGCGCAAGGCCGCCACCCTCGCCGACCTCACCGCCGCACTGGCCGCCACCGGCCCGCCGCCCGCCGCCGTGGCCATCCCCTACACCGCAGCCACCGCCCGGGCCGCGCAGCAGGTGGCACGGCTGGCCGACCACCTCACCCGGCGGCGGCCCGCCCCCGCCTCCGGCAGCGCGGCGGAGACCTCCGTGGCCCCGCTGGAGGCCGCCTGCGACCGGATGCGCGCCCAGAGCGCCGCGGGCACCCAGAGCTACCCCGACACCGCACGCGCCGGCCGCCAGCGCCGCATCCTGGGCCGTATCGACGCCGTCCTCACCGCCGCACGGACCGACGCCCACCGGCTCGCCCAGCTCGCCCGGACTCCGCTGCCCTCACCCGCCACCCGGGCGCCACGCCCCACGGCGGCCCGCCTGCGCGGCACCATGACCCTCACCTCGGCCACGTTCCGCCACGCCCTGCGCGCCACCACCGTGAGCACCGCGGTCTTCGCGCTCGCCCAGGCCACCGCGCTGCCGCACGGCGAGTGGGCGACCCTGGCGGTCCTGCGGGTGCTGCGCCCCCAGTACGCCGCCACCCGCGAACGGGTCGTCCAGCGCGTGATCGGCAACCTCGTCGGCGGGTCCTGCGCCGCCTTGCTCATCGCGGCCGTGCACACCCAGTCGGCCATCTGCCTCATCCTGTTCGTGATCATTACGGCGGGCTTCACCCTGCGACCGGTCAACTACGCCTTCTGGGTGATCTTCGGCACCCCCGTCGTCCTGCTGATCGGCGACGTCTCCCACCCCGGTGACTGGCACGACGCCCTCATCCGCATCGCCATGACCTTCCTCGGCACGACCGCGGCGCTGCTCGGCAGCCGTCTGCTGTGGCCCAGTTGGGAGCACCCGCGCCTGGCCGCCGAGACGGACCACGCACGCCGGGCCACCGCCGCCTACCTGGACACCGCGCTGCGTTCCCTCGCCGGCCCGGCCCCGGACGGAGACCTGGCCCATGCCCGGGCGGCGGCCGAGAAGGCCGTGGCGAGGGCCCAGAGCACGGCCCATCACGCCCACCGCGAACCCGGCCACGACCGGGCCGCCCTCGACCAGGAATCCGCCACCGTCGCGGCCCTGGACACGCTCGTCGCGCTGATCGCCGCCCTGATGACGCACCGCACCGCCCGCGCGGCGCACGTTCCCGCGCTCGCCCTCTACGCCGGCCACGCGGCGCCGGCCCTCGACCCGCCGAGGGGCGAGGACACCGCCGTGCACACCGACGCGCTGGCCCAGGCGGTCGAGGAGATGTCCCTCTACCTCGAGGACCTGCACACCAGGCGCCGCCAGGAGCTGGCCACCGAGCGCGGCGGTGACACCACGGTCCGCGTGCGGATCCGGGAGACGGCACCCGTCATCGAACTTCTCACCACGATCGCCCACACCCTCCCCGAGCCCGGTCGGGGCCCGTCGCCGGCCACCTGATCAGGGCAGCGGCCCGGCATCCGGGAAGGCTTCGGCCCCGGTGCCCGGGGTACGCGGCCGTCCGTGCATCCGCTCGCGGACAGGGAACTGACGGAGGGGACGTTTGTGCGAGGGAATCCGGTGCACAAGTGAGCTAACAAAATCTTTATCCGAGCACCTGGAGGGGCACCATGGGAATTCTCGCGTGGATCATCATCGGGCTGCTGGCCGGCGCCATCGCCAAGGCCCTGATGCCGGGCAAGGACCCCGGCGGCATCATCATCACCATGCTCATCGGGGTCGCGGGCGGTCTGCTCGGTGGCTGGCTGGGCAAGGTCATCTTCGGTGTCGACTCCATCGACGGCTTCTTCGACCTCTCGACCTGGATCGCCGCGATAGTCGGCTCCCTCATCCTGCTCGCCCTGTACCGCGTCTTCACCGGCAACCGGCACTCGCACCGCCACGCGTGACCCGCTCCGGTCGCTCACGCCGGACGGCTCCCTCCCGCTCGCGGGACGGGAGCCGTCGGTGTCTACGGGGTCAGCCGGTCTCCGGGTGAGAAGTCCGGGTCATTCGCCGGCCTGGTCCTCCGGTTCAGGGCCGGGCGCGTCACCGATGGCCACGCGCAGGTCGTGCATGCCCTGCAGGATGTCGATGAGCGCCTCTTCGGCGCCGCTCAGAGCGTGCCGGGTGCCCTCCGCATCCCCGCGCTCGGCGTGCAGCTGGGCGCTCAGCGTGTACACCGCCGTCATGACGGCGGCGAAGGCCGCCTCCCGGCCCGGCGGCAGCTCCTCAGCCTCGGGCTCGGAGACCTGCAGCGCGGTGCGCTGCAGCCGGTTCGTCACCACGTTCACCGCGACGCCGGGGTCCTCGCCCAGTTGCTCCCCCCAGCCGAGCAGCGTCTCGAAGACGTCCTCGACCTCCCCGTCCTCGGTCAGCCGGGTCGCGGCGGTGATCTCGAGCTCCGTCTTCGCCAGCAGACTGCCGAGCAGGCGCAGGCGGTCCTGGTCCCGCGCCTCCTCGGCCCGCTGCCCCGCATCCGCCCCTGGTTCTGCCGCCAGGGCGGCCAGCGCCGCGCGGATCTGGTCGGCGCTCACCGGGTGCTCACTGATGACGTTCACCCCTCCAGCTTCACCCAGTGACGGCGTACCCGCCCGCCCGGAGAGGGCCGGTCACTCCAGGCGCCGGCCCGCGCGCTGCTTCCCGGGGCCCGGCAGCGCGGCGAACACATAATCGGTTGCGGGCCGGCGACGGCGGTGGATGCAATGTCCGCCATGGTCACCCGCGTACACCCGCCACAGCGGGACGGGACGGCGCGCGCCGACGGCACATCCGTCAAGATCGGCGCCCTCGTGCCGCTGACCCGGCCCGGCTGGGCCGAGGCGGGCCGGCACCTGCTGGCCGGACTCGAACTGGCGGTTGACGAGGTCAACGACGCCGGTGGCATCGGCGGGAGCCCACTCGAGCTGGTGGTCCGGGACACGGCGGCCGACCCGCGGCGGGCGGCAGCGGCGGTGGACGAACTGGCCCGTCTGGGTGTGGCGGCCCTCGCGGGGGAGTACCACAGCGTCGTCGCCCGCACCGCAGCCGCCCGGGCCGACACCCTCGGTCTTCCGTTCCTGTGCTCGTCGGCCGTTCTCGACGCGCTCACCGAACAGCCCACGCGGTGGGTCGCGCGGCTCGCCGCGGCCCAGTCCCACGGCTGGCGGATCTACGCGGACTTCCTCCTCGGCGCGGGCCACAGCCGGATCGCCCTAGCGGCCCAGCCCAGCGTCTACTGGTCCTCCGGCACCCGCATCCTGCGGGACCACCTCACCGCTCGCGGCGCCACCGTGGTCGAACTCGACCCGAGCGCGCAGGCTGAAAGCGACATGAGCGCGCAGGCCGCCGCCACAGCGGTGTGCGACGCTCTCGTCGGCCACCGCGCGACGGCCCTCCTCCTTCTGGTCGGCCACCCCGAACCGGCGGTGTCGATCGTCAGGTCGGTCCGCCACGACCAGCGCCTGGCCGGGGTCATGATCGGTGCTCCGGCCGGGCAGCCCGAGTTCGCCGGATGGACCGAGGCGCTGGGTGCCGACGGCACCGGCGTCCCGTTCCTGCGTTATCTGCCCGAGCGCCTCGGCCCGCTCGGGGCACGCGTCGGGACGGCCCTTCGCGAACGGCTGGGCCAAGCACCCTCCTTCGTCGCCTTCGAGGGCTACGACACGGTCACCGTCCTCGCCGAAGCGCTGCGTGTCCACGGCGCGGACCGGGCGGCTGTCGCCGCGTCCTGGCCGCATGTCGCCGTCGAAGGCACCCGTGGGAAGATCCGGTTCTCCCGCGCGCCGGGCATCGGCGTGTGGCAGTGGGCATGGCCGCCCGTCCAGGTCGTCGACCGGGATCCGGCGGAACCCGCCCGCTTCCGGATCCTTCACACCGGCTGAGAGAAGGCGGTACCTGGTGAGTTCCCCCCGCACGGCGACGGAAGAGGAAGCCGGAGAGGTCCGCCGCTTCTGGACCGGGCTCGGCCTCCCCGGACTCGTCGACGTCCACACCCACTTCATGCCCGAGCGGGTCCTGCACAAGGTATGGGACTACTTCGACACCAACGGGCCGCTGATCGGCGGCCTGGAGTGGCCCATCACCTACCGGGCGCAGGAGGAGGAACGTACGGCCGTGCTACGGCGGTTCGGGGTCCGGGCCTTCACCTCGATGCTCTACCCGCACAAGCCCGGCATGGCCCGATGGCTGAACGGATGGGCGGCCGACTTCGCCCGCCGCACTCCCGACTGCCTCCACACCGCCACCCTCTATCCCGAGCCGGACGTCGAGTCCTACGTCCGCGAGGCCGTCGAAGCCGGCGCGCGGGTGTTCAAGGCACACGTACAGGTGGGGGCCTACGACCCGGCCGACGAACGTCTCCAGCGGGCCTGGGGCCTGCTGGCCGAGGCCCGCGTCCCCGTGGTGGTGCACTGCGGCTCGGGCCCCGCGCCCGGCAAGCACACCGGCCCCGAGCCCATCGCGCGGGTCCTGGCACGTAACCCCGAACTGCGTCTGATCGTCGCGCACATGGGCATGCCCGAGTACGAGGAGTTCCTCGACCTCGCCGAACGGTACGCGCAGGTGCGCCTCGACACGACGATGGTGTTCACCGACTTCAGCGAGGGATTCATGCCGTTCCCGCGCCGGGCCCTGCCACGGCTCGCCGCGCTGGGCGACCGCATCCTGCTCGGTTCCGACTTCCCCAACATCCCCTACCCCTATCTGCACCAACTCCAGGCCCTGGAGCGGCTGGGACTCGGCCAGGACTGGCTGCGGGCGGTCTGCCACGACAACGGGGCCCGCCTGTTCGCCCTCTGACCGCCGCCGCCCACCCCGCGCGGGTGTTCCCCGGCGCCGACCCGGTCTGGCTCGATGCCGACTGTTTTGCGCCGCCCCGGACTTACAACCCCTTGACGATCCGTTCCATGAGCGTTCAATTGGCCGTCCGTGCGCGCGTCGTGTGCCGTCCCTAAGGTCCCTGAAGGTTGCGGAAGAAGGGACTCATGGACTCACCTCTCGCGGTCCGGGCTCGTGGGATCACCAAGTGTTTCGGCGACGTCGTCGCGCTCGACGGCATCGATCTGGATGTGGCGCGGGGCCAGATCCACGGCCTGGTCGGACCGAACGGAGCCGGCAAGACGACGCTGCTCGGCCTCCTGCTCGGTCTGTCCGTCGCGGACGCCGGCACCCTCGAGATCCTTGACACGCCGGTCCGGCGGGCGCTCACCGCTCCCGACGGCGTGGCCGGATTCGTGGACGGGCCCGGCCTCTACCCTTCGCTCACCGCCCGGCAGAACCTCACCGCCCTGGCCGCTCTGCGCGGACAGGACGCGAGGACGGCCGGGGTCGACGACGTCCTCGACCAGGTCGGGCTCACCGATGTCGCCGACGACCAGGTCCGTGGCTTCTCCCTCGGCATGCGCCAGCGGCTCGGCCTCGCCGCGGCCCTGCTCACCAGGCCCCGGCTGCTCGTGCTGGACGAGCCGTCCAACGGCCTGGATCCGGCCGGGAAGAGGCACGTGCACGGGGTCCTCACCCGGCTCGCCGCGGACGGGACCGGCGTCGTGCTCTCCAGCCACCGCATGGACGACCTCCAGGCCCTGTGCTCCGAAGTCACCATCATCGCCACCGGACGGGTCGTCTTCTCCGGCCCGCTCAGCAAACTGGCCGCCGAGAACCGCGAACTCGACTACCGGCTGCTGACCTCGGACCCGCACGCCGCCCGGCTGCTGGCCGCCGACGCGGCCGGGGTCCGGATCGTCGACGACACCGGGGCACGCCACGACGCCGACGCGCTGATCCTGCGCGCGCTGGTGCCCGCCCTGGACGAGTTCGTGGCCCGGCTCGTGCGCGCGGGCGTCGCGCTGCGCGAGCTCGCCCCCGTGATCTCGCCACTCGAAGCCGCGTTCCTCGCCCTCACCGAGTCCCAGGAGGCCGGCCGATGACCGCGACCGTCACCGACGGCAACGTTGCCACCGCCCACCCCGTCTCGGTCTCCCGCGGCTACCGCTTCGAGATGTTCAAGCTGGTCGCGCAGTGGCGGATCCGCCTGCTGGTCCTCGCCTGCTGGATCACGCCGGGACTCTTCGTCGCCGCCGTCAGTGGACAGAGCACCCTGCCCGTCGACACGCTCTTCGGCCGCTGGATGCACGCCACCGGCTGGGCCGGACCGCTGGTGACCCTCGGCTTCGCCGGCACCTGGGCACTCCCGCTGCTCACCTCGGTGGTCGCCGGCGACGTCTTCGCCTCCGAGGACCGGCTCGGCACCTGGCGCCACCTGCTCGTGGTGGTCCGGTCGCCCGGACGGATCTTCGCGGCGAAGGCGCTGGCCAGTCTCACCGTTCTGCTGCTGCTCGTGGCCGGGCTCGCCTGTTCCAGTGTCGTCGGGGGTCTTCTGGCGGTCGGCAACCAGCCGCTGGTCGGCCTCGACGGCCATCTGCTGGCCCCCGGGGACGCCGCGGCGAAGGTCCTGCTCGCCTGGGCCTGCGTCCTGGCCCCGACCCTGGCGCTCGCCGCGATCGGTCTGCTCGGATCGGTCATCCTGGGGCGCTCCCCGATGGGGCTGCTGGTGCCCGCGGTCGTCGCGCTCGCGATGCAGCTCGCCCAGATGCTGCCGCTCCCCGCCGACGTACGACTCGCCCTGCCCGGCTACGCCTTCATCGCCTGGAACGGCCTGTTCACCAGCCCGGTACAGCTGGGCCCGCTCCTCATCGGCACCGTGGTGAGCCTGGTGTGGGCGGTGGTCGCGACGGCGGCGGCCCGTCTGCTGTTCGTACGGCGCGACTTCACCAGCGCGGGCTACGACGGTTCGGGACGTCGCGCGGTCACCGCCGGAGTCCTGCCGCCGGCCGCACTGGTCGCCGTGACCGTCGCCGTGGTCGCCGCGACGACGGGGGCCACGGGATCCGGGATCGAACAGGCCAAGGTGCAGCGCTCGCTCGCCACCGCCTTCGCCCACCTCTACCGCATGCAGACCGAGCAGCTCAACCGGCCCCGCGTCACCGAAGCCCAGCTGAAGGCCACGGCCACCTGCGACAAGGGCAGCGTCAGGGTGGCCGCCGAAGGCCCGGGCAACGACTGGCGTTGCGTCGTCTCCTGGCACCTCCCCGGCGTCGAGGCCGCGGGCACGGCCGTCTACCAACTCGACGTCACCCCGGACGGGCGGTTCATGGCCGACGGCGATGGACCGAAGGAAGTGAACGGCTACTTCCTGGTGCGGACCCCGAGCGGCGACGCACCGAACCCCCTTTGGCAGTTCGACGGCAACGTCGAGCTTCTCCGCGCCTCGAAGGAATGACTCCATGCAGGTAACTCGCAACCGCCGGACCGTCGAGACAAGCCTTCTCGGTAGACGCGTCGGTCGTCGGAGCACCCTCACGGCAGCCGCGACCGCGGTCGTCCTGGCCGTCACCGCCGGTGTCGGTTACGCCCAGACACACCAGTTCGGCACCGATCAGGTCGGCCAGACCACCGACCGGGGCCAGGTCATCTCCAGCGACCAGTACATCGCCCCCTACGGCGACCGCCTCGTCATCAACAACGGCAAGATCATGTCGTCCTCCGTCAGCCCGGACGGCACCCACCTCGCGGCCGCCGTCACCGACGGCGGGAGCGCGTTGGCCATCGTCGACGTGCACGGCTGGAAGGTCCAGCAGGTCGTCGGCACCGCCGCGTCGTCGGTGCCGCGCATCAGCAGCAACAGCGTGGGCCAGGAAGGCCCCACGTACTCGCCCGACGGCAAGCAGCTCTGGCTCGGGCAGACCGACGGCTACACCCGGTTCACGGTGAACCCGGACGGCACCGTCAGCGACCCGACGTCGATCAAGATCCCGGCGGACGGGACCAAGCACGCGCTGGTCGGCGAGGCGGTCTTCTCCGCCGACGGCTCCACCGTCTACGCGGCGGTCAACGGCCAGAACCGGGTGGTGGCCCTCGACGCGGCGACCGGCGCCGTCAAGCGGAGCTGGACCGTGGGCAACGCCCCGCGCGACATGGTCCAGGTCGGTGACAAGCTCTACGTCAGCAACGAGGGCGGGCGCCCGGCCAAGCCCGGCGACACCACCATGAACTCGTACGGCACCCAGGTCCCCGCGAACCCGAAGACCGGTGCCACCACCACCGGTTCGGTCAGCGTCATCGACCTGGCGAACCCCGACGCCGTCCCGTCGAGCATCGACGTCGGCCTGCACCCGACGGCGCTGTACGCCAAGGGTGGGGCGCTGTTCGTCACCGACACCGCCTCCAACGACGTGTCGGTCATCGACACCGGCAAGGACAAGGTCGTCCAGACCATCGACACCCGGCCGTGGCCCGAGGCGTCGGTCGGCTACGAACCCGACGCCGTGACGCTCACCGACGACGGCCGCCTGCTGGTGACGCTCGGCCGGGCCAACGCCGTCGCCGTCTACCGCTACAAGGGCCCGCAGGAGCCGGTCGGTTACGTCGGACTGCTCCCGACCGACTACTTCCCCGCGGAGATCACCACCGTCGGCGACCAGGTGCTGGTCTCCAACACCCGTGGCATAGACGCCCGCAGGCCCACCACCAGCGCCGGACACGGCACCCACGACACCACGTCGAGCCTCCAGCGCTTCACGCTGCCGGACGACAGCGTCATCAGGTCCCAGACGGTCAAGGTGTTCAGGCAGAACGGCTGGGCCCCCGGCTCCGTCAAGGTCGCCAAGGGCAAGAGCCACGCCAGGCCGGTCCCGGTCCCGCAGCGGCTCGGCGACCCCTCGACGATCAAGCACGTCTTCCTGATCGTCAAGGAGAACCGCACCTACGACCAGGTCTTCGGCGACATCCCCCAGGGCAACGGCGACCCCTCGGTGACCCAGTTCGGCGAGAACGTGACGCCGAACCAGCACGCCCTGGCCGACCAGTTCGGGCTGTACGACAACACCTACGACATCGGCACGAACTCCGCCGAGGGCCACAACTGGCTGATGCAGGCCGACGACCCGGAGTACACCGAGTCCTCCGCCGGCGAGTACGCCCGCAGCTACGACACCGAGGACGACGCGCTCGGCCACCAGAGGTCCGGCTTCCTGTGGACCGGCGCGCAGGCGGCGGACAAGACCGTACGGGACTTCGGCGAGTTCCAGTCGATCGAGAGCAAGCCGGCCGACGCGTCCTGGCAGAACCTGTACTGCGACGCCAAGAACATGGCCGCGACCGGGCAGAGCACCGCCTACCCGATCAAGACGGGCTCGGCGATCCCGTCGCTCAACGACGTGTCCGTGCCCGGCTTCCCGATGTTCGACACGAGCGTCCCGGACGTCTACAAGTACGAGATCTGGAAGCAGGACTTCGAGAAGAACGGTCCGGCGAACCTGAACATGTTCTGGCTCTCCAACGACCACACCGGTGGTCCGGCGAGCCCGGCGGCCCAGGTGGCGGACAACGACCTCGCGGTCGGCAGGATGGTCGCCGAGATCTCGCACAGCAAGTACTGGAAGGACTCGGCCGTCTTCGTCGTCGAGGACGACTCCCAGGCCGGCCTCGACCACGTCGACGGCCATCGTGCCCCGATCCAGATCATCAGTCCCTGGGCGCAGCACGGCACCGTCGACAGCCACTACTACTCGCAGATCACGGCGATCCGCACCATCGAGCAGATCCTCGGGATCCACCCGATGAACCAGAAGGACAGCGCGGCCAGCCCGATGGCCGGGGCCTTCACCCGGAAGCCGGACTTCACGCCGTTCACGGCGCTGCCCAACCGCACCTCGCTGACCGACGGCCTGAAGACCCCGCCCGCCTGCGGTGTCGACACCCCCGCCGCGCAGGACCCCAAGGCGGCGCCCGTCCCGTCGTCCAAGGTCCCCGCGGACAAGCGGCAGCTCGCCGCGACCTGGGACACCTGGAAGTCCAAGCAGCGGCTGACCGGACCCCACGCCGTGCCCGACTACGCCAACCCCGCGCAGCTGAACCACCTCACGTGGTACCAGACGCACAACTGGGCCAAGCCGTACCCCGGTGAGAGCAAGATCTACGCTCCGAACGACGTGCCGGGCGCCTACCTGCCGTCGCCGGAGTCCGACGGCTGACGCGGCCGATCGTCCCGAGGTCCCCTGGCCGGCCGCACCGCCGGCCAGGGGCCTCGGCGCACCTTCCGCCACGGGCGCGGTACCTGCCCCTGCGGCCGCCGTCCTGGCAGGATGGCCGCATGGAACGTGTACTCGGGATCGGCGGATACTTCATGCGGGCCACCGACCCCGCGGCTCTGAGCGCGTGGTACCGCGACTGCCTGGGCCTGGACGCCGACGAGAACGGCCTGTGGACGCAGCGGACCGGGCCGACCGTGTTCGCGGCGTTCGAGTCCGACACCGACTACTTCGGGTCCCGCGCCCAGCGGACCATGCTGAACTTCCGCGTACGGGACCTGGACGCGATGCTCGCGCAACTGCGCGCCAAGGGAGCGGACGTGGCCCCGGAGACGCAGGAGATGGACGGTGTCGGCCGCTTCGGCTGGGTCACCGATCCCGAGGGCAACCGGATCGAGCTGTGGCAGCCCGCCTGACCCCGATTTTCGGAGCTGCCACCGCGCCCCGCTTGCGGACCCACGGCGATGTGGTCCCTCAGGGGAAGGCGTCGGGCTCGTACCGTACGGCCAGCAGCGCCACGTCGTCGTCGTTGTCCGGTGGGCGCGCTCGCGCCAGCAACTGGTCCGCGAAGGACTCCAGCGGGCGATGGGCCAAGGACGCGGCATGGCGTCGCAGCCGCTCCAGACCCTCGTCCAGGACGTGGCCCGGTGACTCGATCAGTCCGTCGGTGTAGAGCACCAGGGTCGCCCGGGGCGGCAGTTCCGCCACCGCGTCGGGGCGGACCTGCTCGGGGGTGACACCCAGCAGGATCCCGTGGCCGTCCGTCAGATAGCGGGCCACACCGTCCTGGGTGACCAGCAGCGGGGGAGGATGGCCCGCGTTGGTCCACGACAACTCGCACCGGCCGGCGTCGTCCTCGCTCATCCGCGCGAAGACCAGCGTGGCCATGGACACTTCCGCGACATCGAGCGTCGCCTGGTCGAGCCATTCCACGATCTTGCTCGGTGGCTTCTGCTGGGACAGGGCGTACGCCCGCAGCATGTTGCGCAGCTGGGCCATGCCGGCCGCCGCGTCCAGATCATGACCGACGACGTCGCCGATGGCCAGGGCCGTGGCACCGTCCATCAGGGTGAACGCGTCGTACCAGTCGCCGCCGACCTCCGAGGCGTCCGGCGCGGGCAGGTACCGGGCGGTCATGCTGCGGCCCGGGGTGCGCGGGAGCTTCGGCAGCAGATGACGCTGCATGGTCTCGGCGACCTTGCGCTGGCGCTGGTAGAGGCGGGCGTTCTCCAGAGCGAGGCTGGCGCGTCGGGCGATGTCCTCCAGCAGGGCGATGTCGGCCGCGGTGAACCGGTCGGGCTGGTCGGCGCGCCCGAGGGTGAGGGCACCCATGACGTCGTGCAGGCTGCGCAGGGGAACCACGACGGCCGAGTGCATGCCGGTCGCCTCGAACAGCCGCTGCTGCTCCACCGCGATGCCGGAGTCCGGCGCTCCCTGATAGGTCTCAGGGCCGGCGAACGAGGACGCGACCCCGCGCAGCGCCCGGGACAGGGGCATCGGTGACTCCTGCGGCACCGGCGGCATGGGCCCCTGGAGTTCATCCCGGAACTCCACGGAACCCCCTTCCGCGTGGGCGACGGCGAAGCGCGACACTTCGTCCCGCTCGCTGAGCAGGTCGATGACGGCCCAGTCGGCGATACGGGGCACGACGAGGGTGATCAGGCGGCGCAGCGCCTCGTGGATGTCGAGGGTGGAGGTCAGCAGCGTGGTCGTCTCGGCGAGCAGGGTCAGCCGCTCCAGCTCGGAGAGCCGCCCACCGCCCTGCGACTGCGCGCCGGGCCGCCCGGGCGGTTCCGTGGAGTGGAAGAGGACGAGCGTGGCGGGCGAGCGGACACCCGTGTCGAAGGGGGTGGCCAGCCACCCCACCGGCAGCAGCGTGCCGTCCCCGCGTTGAAACCACTCCTCCCCGCCCTGCTCCGTGCGCCCGCCGAGGACGCTCTCCCGCATCCGGCACCGGTCCCTCGGCACGGTCTCCCCGCGACTGGTGCGGTGCAGCAGGTCGTGGGCGTCCCGGCCGACCAGGTCGGACGCGGGGCGGCCCAGGAGCCGCTCGCCCTGCGCGTTGACGGTGACGATGAAGCCCCGCTCATCGGCCAGGAGGGCGCCTGTGCCGAGGGCGCCGATGACCCTGGCAAGCGCTTCCCGCGTGTCGTCCGAGCCCGTCATCGCCTGACTCCCGTCGATCCCGGAGATGTCTGCCCCCGGGTTCCCCTGGTGTGAGGGGGCGAAGCCCCAGGTGACAGGCGACCCGTACTCGCTCGTCACCGCCTTGACAGGTGACGCGGAGGGGTGCAGGCTGGTAGCCGTCGAGCCCCGTCGGCGGGCTCGCCGCGAGACACCACGACGAAGCGGGAGTCACCATGGAAACCGAGTCCGCGTCGGCAGCGGCAGCGGCAGTGGCGGCCCGGCGCGCGCGGTTCGGCAAGCTGCCGGAGCGCATCCGCTTCCACGAGATGACCGAGGAGAAGCAAGCCACGTCGAACGCCTCGGCGGCCGGCTCCCACGACCCCGAGGCCTCCTGGAACCACTTCTCCTGCCTGGCCCTCGACCTCGGACTCTGAGCGGCCCCGGAGGACCGGCCACCGCCGGCCTCTCAGGTCGTCCCGGGAACGTCCGAGGAGCGTCCGAGGAGGAAGAGACATGAAGGAATACCTGGTCGAGCTGACCACCACCGTGCCCGAGGGCACCGACCCGGGGGAAGTCGACAGGCGCCGCGCGGCCGAGGCCGGGAGAGCCCGGGAGCTCGCCGCCCAGGGGCACCTGTTCCGGCTGTGGCGTCCGGTGGGGGAGCAGCGCAGCATCGGGGTGTGGCGCGCCGAGGACGAGTCGCGGCTGCGTGAGGAGGTCCTCGGGAGCCTGCCTCTCTGGCCCTGGATGACCGCGGTGGTCACCCCGCTGCAATCACACCCCAACGATCCCGGCCGCACGGACTGACCCGCCGGGGCCGGTGGCTCCCGGGAGCGGTGCGGGAACCCTGCCGTGCGGCGGGTGGCCGACCCGCCGCACGAAGGCGTTTCCCGGTGCGACATACTCTCCCGATGAGTTCCCGCACCTCACCGACCAGTCGGCCGATCACGATACGGCGAGCGGTCGCAAGGGATGCCAAACGGCTCACACGGCTCGTGCGTGGCTCAAGCGCCTATGAGGGTGAGTACGCGTCCGCGGTCGCGGGCTACCGGGTCGGTGCTGACTACATCGAGGCCCACCGCGCCTTCGTGGCCGTCGGCGCCGATGAGCCCGTGGGCCGGATTCTCGGGTTCTACTCGCTCGTCCTCGCTCCGCCGGAGCTCGACCTGCTGTTCGTCGCCGACGAAGTGCAAGGACGGGGTATCGGACGGCTGCTCGTCGCGCACATGAAATCCGAGGCCCGTGCCGCCGGGCTCGACCGTCTCAAGGTCGTGTCGCATGTTCCCGCCGAGGGCTTCTACCACCGCGTCGGTGCGGTGCGGACCGGAACCGCGTTCGCGAATCCGCCCGCCGTGCCGTGGGACCGTCCCGAATTCGAGTTCCGCGTCTCTCCTGAGTGACGCGGTGTGCCGGTTCACGGGGACCCACCACGCGCGACCGGCCTGCAGAGCACGGACCGGACCGCTGGTCAGCAGTTGACGGGGGGATTTCCGGAAGCGACTCGGCAGAAGTCCGACCCGCTTCCGCCGTCGACGGTGCCGGCGTTGGGTCCGACGAAAATCGAGTCGCCGTCGGGGCCGCCGAGGATCCTGCCGGTCACCGTGGTACCGGCGTTGGCCATGATGAAGTCGTTGCCGGCGCCGCCGTCGACGGTGCCGGCGACGATGCCGTTGATGACGATGTAGTCGCTCCCGCCCAAGCCGTTGACGCTGTCGCCCTGGGCGAGGGCGCCGCAGCTGATGTAGTCGGAGCCGGCAGTACCGTTGACGGTGCTACCGGACACGGGCCGGCCGTTGACCGTACAGGACGTCAGGGCCTGTGCGGGCGTCGCGGTCAGGGCGAGGGGAACGGCCACGAGGGTGGCGGCGCACAGCGTGCGCATCGCATTTCTGATCATGCGATGAGTGATTCATGGCGACGTCATGATCGCAATTCCGCCCGGTCCGTGACTCTTCCGTCCGGGGCGGTGTACCGCCCGGACGGACCACCGCTACAGCAGACCGAGCTGCTCCAGCGTGGCGCCGTTCGCCCAGCGGCGCAGCAGACGGCCGTCGACGAGGTGGACGTCGCCGTGGTGGGACGCCCGGTGCAGGTCCGCGCGGCTGAGGGCGCCGGGGTGGATCACGACCCGGATGACACGCTCGGTACCGGAACGGACCGCCTCCCAGCGCAGTGTGGGTGCCGGGGTGTTCTGCTCCTCGGCCGCCGTGGCCACAGGCCGGAAGGCCACGTCCAGCCGGCGGCCACGGGCGTCCCGCGCATACAGCCGCGGCCGGTCCCGCATGCTGACGTCGGTCACCTGCCAACCGTCACGCCGCAGCATGCGCGAGGTCGCCAGCTTCAGCGCCCGGTCGTCGAGCACGGCGATCTCGGCCGGGGTGTAGCGACCGTTCCGCCGGCGGACGATCGGCCGCCGCAGTACACGGACCACAGCGCCGACCACGGTGAGCAGCAGGACACCGAGCACCAGCCCGCCGACGCCGAGGGCGCGGTGGAACCACGCGAGCAGCAGCACGGCGCCGACCACGCACAGGCCCAGGCCGACGAAGGCGGGCAGGACGTCCCGCAGTTCGGGCCCGTACCGCCCCTGGGCGCGCAGCTCGGACGGGGACCGCTGTTGCCGTGACCGACGTGAGTCCGGGCCGTGCGGCTGCCGCAAACCCTTTGAAACGTACGGCCGCCGCCTCATGACCGGGGCCAATGTCCCACCTTTCACCGGATCAACTCTCCTGGTAGGCATACCCTCTCGTCCTGCGCTACGCCAGTCGGAGCCGAACGACACGCGCTGATCGGCCTGTCGTCGCGCCGACGGTCATGTCCCCGGGCGGTCCAGCCGTGCCTCGGCGGTGGGTGCGTGGCCCGCGGCCCGCGCCCGCCCCGGACCGGTGCGCGATGAGACAGAGCACCGAATAGAGCCAATAGAGAAAAGGCTGCTATAGGGGCGTTTTTCTGGCCATGAGTAGCGATTCAAACAAGCCAGTTATGTCGCTCGACATTGTGTGCGAGAGGTTGAACTGTCACCGTCTTGCACGGGTAATTCTCCGCTCAACTTGCTTGCTGCGTATGCGAGTTGTCTGTAGCCCGTGCCGACCTGGCCAGCATCTCGATTTCTCCGCTTCTCCGCTCTTCGACCGCGATCCGAAGTTCCAGCAAAGGAGACATTTCGTCATCATGGGAAAGATTCCATTTAGCTTTCACGCTGACAAAGAGAGACCCCGGCGGCGGGGCGCCATGAGCACGAGACCGGGGTGGAGAGTCAGAACCGGCGTCTTCGCCGCCACGGCCGCGCTCCTCTCGGCGGGCACACTGCTCGGCGCGAGCCCGGCGGCGGCCGCACCCGCGGCGATCAAGCTGACCTCCTCGTCCTGCCCCGACGTGATCCAGCAGGGCCAGACGAGCGGTTGTGTCACGGAGTTGCAGAAGCTGCTCAACGCCCACGGCGCCGGCCTCGTGGTGGACGGCGACTTCGGGGCGAACACGCTCTACGCGGTGCGCGAGTACCAGTCCTCCGTCGCGATCGCCGTGGACGGACAAGTGGGCCCCCAGACCAAGGCGAAGCTGTACGCGACCGGCGGTTCGGCCCCGGCGCCGATCAATCTCACGTCCTCCTCGTGCCCGGCGAACCTCGTCCAGGGCAACAAGGGCGGCTGCGTCACCGAACTCCAGCGACTGCTGCGCCACTTCGGCTACCCGGTCGACGTGGACGGTGACTTCGGACCGGCGACGGAGAGCGCGGTCCGCAACTTCCAGTCCGGCCACGGCCTATCGGTGGACGGCCAGGTCGGAACGAACACCAAGCGCGAGCTGTACAACACCGACGAGTCGCCGTCCACCGCCCTGGACCTGCGATCGGCGTCCTGCCCGGCGAACATCGTGGAGGGGCAGAGCGGCGGTTGCGTCGCGACGCTGCAGGCCCTGCTCAACGGCAAGGGACAACACCTCGACGTGGACGGCCAGTTCGGTCCGCTGACCCTGACGGCCGTGAAATCGTTCCAGTCGTCGGCCGGTCTGTCCGTCGACGGGGAAGTCGGCCCGAACACCAAGACCGCCCTGTACTCGAACATCAGCACGGGCGGCGGCAACGGCGCACCCGCACCGATCAACCTGAACTCCGGCTCGTGCCCCAGCAACATCGTCAAGGGCCAGCGCAGCGGTTGTGTCACCGAGCTCCAGAGCCTGCTCAACCATCACGGAGCCGACCTCGCCGTCGACGGCGACTTCGGACCGGCGACCGACAGCGCGGTGCGGGACTTCCAGGCCGAGAAGGGCCTGTCGGTCGACGGCCAGGTGGGTCCGAACACCAAGGCCGCCCTGTACGGCGCGGTCACCCCGCCGTCCTCGCCCCCGCCCGGCGGCGGCTACGGCAAGATCCTCGATGTGGCCGCGGCCGAGGTCGGCACGGTCGAGGGCAGCGCCCGGGCCAACAGCTACGGATCGGCGGTGGGCCTGTCACTGTCCACCAGCAACTACGCCTGGTGCGCGACCTTCGTGAGCTGGGTGGCCAAGCAGACCGGTGCCAGCTCCTACCGCAACACCTACGTCTCGGGCTGGGTGAAGCAGGCGCGGGCCGGCAACTACCACCTCTCGGTGACGACGAACCCGCAGCCCGGCGACATCGTGGCCTTCGACTGGAACGGCGGCAACGACTACACCGGCGGCCACGAGCACATAGGCATCGTGCGAACCGTGAGCGGCGGTTCGAGCTTCACCACCGTCGAAGGCAACACGGGCAATCCCAATGGCGGGTCGGACGGTGTCTACGTCAAGACCCGCAGCACGAACAGCGGCTACGACGTGCTGTTCATCCGGGTCCGCTGACGGACTCACCCCGGCCGACCCGGCCGACCGGCCGGCCGTGCTCCATCAGCCACCACTGGATGGACCACGGCCGGCCGGCCCTCCACTCAGGCCCCGCGCTCGAAGTAGGTTTTCTCCATGGCCTCTCGAATCAGTGAACTCGTGCTCGGCTGCCGCGACCCCGAGGCGCTGGCGCACTTCTGGTGCGAGGTCCTCGACTTCGTCGTGCTCGATGGCGAGGAGGACGGCAGCGTCGAGATCGGGCCGCGCGAAGGGGCCGGCGGCCCGCAGCCGACGATCTTCCTCAGCCGCAGGGAAGAACCGGAGGAGGGAAAGCCCCGGCTGCACATCGACCTCAACGCCACCGACCGCGATCAGCACGCCGAGCTGGAACGCCTCCTGAGGCTCGGGGCGCGACCGACCGACATCGGTCAGACCGGCGAGGAGCCCTGGCACGTTCTCACCGACCCCGAGGGCAATGTGTTCTGCCTGCTCAAGGCCCGCATCGACCCACTCTGACGGCTCTGCCGGTCCTCAGTACCGCCGTCCCGCCCACGGCCGCAGCTTCTCCGGATTGCGGACCGCCCAGACCCGGGTGACACGCCCGTCCGAGACATCGAACGACGCCACGGTCATCACGACGCCGTCCCGCTGGGCCACCAGCCCCGGCACGCCGTTGACCGACCGCTCCAGGAGTTCGAGCCCCGGCGCCCTGTCGGCGATGGCGACCATGTACTGGGCGATGCGCGCGCCGCCCTCGACCGGACGCAGGACCGCGCCGACCACGCCGCCGCCGTCGGCGGTCATCACGGCCGCCGGGTCGAGGAGACCGACGAGGGTCGCGATGTCCTTGGTCTCCCACGCCTCCTTGATGCGCCTGACCAGGGCAGCCCGGCCGATCGCCGTCACCGGAGCCTGCGAGACGTCCACCCGGCGTCGGGCGGAGGCCGCCAGCTGCTTGCACGCGCCGGGGGTCCGGCCCACGACGTCGGCGATCTCGGCGAACGGGTACCGGAAGACGTCGTGCAGGACGAACGCCACCCGCTCGGCGGGTGTCATCGACTCCAGGACGACGAGGAAGGCCATGGACACCGACTCGTCCAGAACTATCTGGTCCGCGGGATCCGCGGACCCCGTGGCACCAGCGCCGCCCGTGGGGCCCCACTCGGTACGGTCGGGCAGCGGCTCGGGCAGCCACGCGCCGACATAGCGTTCACGGCGAGCGCGCGCCGAACCCAGCAGGTCCAGACAGATGCGGCTGGTCACCGTCGTCAGCCAGGCACCGGGGGAGCAGATCTCCTTCCGCCGGCTCTGCGACAGCCCGTACCAGCGCGTGTAGGCGTCCTGCACCGCGTCCTCGGCCTCGCTCACCGAACCGAGCAACCGGTAGGCGACATTGATCAGTTGCCGGCGCTCGCCGGCAATCCCGTCGGTGCGGGTCCCGCCACTGCCCATGCTTCCGGCCGCCCCTCGCCTTACCTTTCGCAGTCCCGCGTCGTCGGACTGGTGAGACCTTATCGATCAACTGCCCGAGGGGCGGAAAAGGGGACTGTCACATGGCCACCCAGGCGACGACGGCGAACGCACGGCACACCACCTCGTTCCTGCGCATAGCGATCGCCCTGCAGACCCTGACCATCTTCCTCCAGGCGGTCTCCGCCGGGCTGCTGCTGACCGCGTCCTACGGAGAGACGCTGCACAGCGTCGGAGCGCGAGTGATGTACGGGGCATCCATGCTGTACGTCCTCGCGGCCGTGCTGGCCTGGAAGCCTGGCGGCGGCTCACCCCGACCCGTCTGGCACGCCTTCGGCTTCCTCGTACTCGCCTCGGTCCAGGTCGTCCTCGGCATCGCACACGTCCCGTCGGTCCACCTCCCCCTGGGAGTCCTGATGTTCGGCCTGAGCGTGCTGGCGCTGGCCCGACGCTGAGGCCCGAGACGCCCACCGCGCTGAAAGCCGCCGTCGACCGGCAACGCCGGTTCGTCGCCGACGCCTCCCACGAACTCCGCAGCCCTATCGCCTCCGCCACGGGCAGAGGCGGGTCGACCTGGCGGAGTTGGTCCGCGAGGAGGGCAGACGCGCCGCCCCGCCGACCGCACACCCGTTTTCCTTTACATCGGCGAAGGACGACAAGTGACAGACTCACGAGACCAGTTGAGTCGATTGATCGCCAACCTCCTGGACAAAACCCAACGGCACGCGCCCGCCGAAGTCGTCGCGCGCGTACAGCGCCAGGGCGACCGGATGGTCCTCACGGTCGCGGACGACGGCAACGGTGTGCCGTCCGCCGAACGCGACAGGATCTTCGAGCGGTTCGTACGACTGGACGACGCCCGCGCCCACGACGACGGCGGCGCCGGTCTCGGCCTGGCCATCGCCCGCGACGTGGCACGGCGCCCGGCGGCACGCTCACCGCGCGGGAAGCACAGTCCGGAGGCGCCCTCTTCGAACTGCGCCTCCCCATGGCGGCACCCCCGCAAGCGCGCGCGACCCCCGAGCGCGCTCAGCCGTCCTCGCATTCGGTCATTGGACGCCGCGTTGCCCCAACAGACGAGTCTGTTCCCTCTTCAGATCGGCGAATCCCTGCCGTGCGTACGCGGCGAGATCCTCGCTGGGGAACGGCACCACCGAAAGGTGCTCGTCGTAGCTCCCCTGTGTCCATCTGACCGCTGTGATCTCGTAGCCGGAGACATGGGCACACAGCTGAAGCAACATCGGCGGCATCTCAGGCTCCATCAAGAGATCTGCATGCCTGACGACGAGATCGCGCATGGCCTGGATGTTCGGGAGGAACACGGTCATGACCCACAGCCTCCACTCGGCCAGTTCCTCCTCCGTGGGCGGTGTCTCATGAACGAACGGTGACCTGCCGTCAGGACGAGCGTTGCGTTCCTTGAACGCCTGGAAGCTGCGGCTGTTGGCCTCCGTGAGGGCCAACAGGGGTCCGTAGAAGTCGCTGAGCTGGCGGTTCAGGCGTGCCAGACGTTCTTGGCGCTGTGCCAGGCGAAGGCCGTTGAGATAGGTGGCGACATAGCCGACGAACGCAAGTCCGATGGTGACGACCAGTGCGATCATGAAGGGCGATGCTACTGAGCAACGCGCCTGTTGGTGAGTCGGCGGTACCAATGGATTGGATCCACCTCGCCGATCCGGAGGGGAATCGCTGCATCGTGCGCGTCACGGGACGGTCCCAGCCGGGCGTGCGTTGCCGCTCCAGGTCAGCGAGCGGGACGGGCTCACGACGGCTCTGGGAGCCCGGCCCGAGGGAGACTGGCTCGCCGAGCAGTCGTCGCGAGGGCCCCGGGAGCCTGCTAGTGGAGCCCGCAGCAACCGGTGCCCCACCTGGCCCGAGCAGCCCGAGCATCCGACTGGATTCCCGGGCCTCTGGACTGCCCCCTCAGACCAAGGTCGTGATGCAGAACGGGTGGCCCGCGGGGTCCAGCAGAACGCGCCAGCGCTCGGGCTGGGGCTGGAACTCGGGTTTGGTCGCACCGAGTTCGAAGAGGCGCTTCTCGGCGATGTCCAGGTCATCGACGCCGAGCTCGATGTGCGCCTGCTTCTCCTGGGCGGGGTCGGGCCAGGTGGGCGGGCGGTAGTCGGTCAGGCGGTTGAAGCCGAGGGGGGTCGCTCCCTCCTTGCCGATCAGGGTGAAGTCGTCGCTGGTGAACAGGGCCGACATGCCGAGCAGCTCGCCGTAGAAGCGTGCCATCTCGGCCGTGTCGGCGCAGTCGAAGGTGACGGCGGCATAGCGGAATTCAGGTGCGGAACCGGTGTCAGTGCTCATGGAGGGAACGCTAGGCCGCGACCCGGACAGATTCGGTCCTGGTCATGGCGCGGTGTGGAAAACTTCCCCTGTGATCAGCTCCTCCGCCCGCCTCCTGCGGCTGCTGTCGCTGCTGTCCTCCCGGCCGTCGTGGACCTGCGCCGAACTCGCCGAGCGCATCCAGGTCACGGACCGAACAGTGCGCCGGGACGTCTCCCGCCTGCGGGAACTCGGCTACAGCGTGGATTCCGACCCCGGCCCCTGGGGCGGTTACCGGCTGCGCGCCGGCTCACGGGTGCCACCGCTGATCCTCGACGACGAGGAGGCGCTCGCCGTCGCGGTCGGACTGCGGGAGGCGGCGCTGAGCGACGCGCTGGGGAGCGACCAGGCCGCGCTGTCGGCCCTGCTCAAGTTGCGCCAAGTGCTGCCCGCGCGGATCGCCGAGCGGCTGGGCGACCTCGACGACGCCTTCGTCAGCCTCCCCGCGGCCGACGGGCCGCGGATCAGAACCGGCCTGTTGCTCGAACTCGCCCTCGCCTGCCGGAAGGGCGAGCGCGCCCGGCTGTCCTACGTCGACGCCGAGGGACGGGCCACGCTCCGGGACGTCGACCCCTACCGTCTCGTCCGCACCGGCCGCCGCTGGTACTTCGTCGCGCGCGACGTGTCCCGGGACCAGTGGCGGACCTTCCGCGCGGACCGCGTCGACCACCTCCGGCCCACCGGCCGGCCGGCCGACCTCACCGACCCGCCCGACGCCGCATGGCTGGTCTCCCGCAACACCGCCAACGGCCCCTACCCCCTCTCCGCGACCGTCCGCCTGCCCCTGCCCATGGAAGCGGCGCTACGACTCGTCCCCGCGACCGTGGGCACCCACCGCTTCGACGGCCCCGAATCGACCCTGGTCGACATAGGCGGCCCTGACCCGGACGGCCTCGCCCGCTATCTCCTCGGCCTGGGCACCCCGCTGCGCGTCCTCGGCCCGGAATCCGTACGGGAGGCCCTGCTGCGCCGCACCCGGGAACTCTGCGAGGCCCAGGACTGAGGCGGGTGAAGTTCGGCGGGCGGTGGGAGGGGCCCGATGCCGGGCGGGGTTCGGGCCCCTCGTCTCCGCACGCGTCGACGGAGGGGGACCGTCCGCGCGCGTGCCCTGCACAACGCCCGACCCGCAGGAAGGTTACGCCAGCCTTCGTCACCCGCCTTCGCACGGCCCGCCTCGGCATCGGCCCGCCCCCCGCGCGAGCTGCCCCGCACGGGCCGCCTCGGCGTGGGCACGCCTGCGTACGGCTCGCCTCAGAGTCGGCCCGCCTCCGCACGGCTCGCCCGCGAGCCGCCCGCCTCCGCACGGCTCGCCCGCGAGCAGCCTCCGAGCGGGCCCGCCCCGCACGGACCCGTCCCGCACGGGCCCGCTCTGCACGGCCCGCCCGCCCCCCGGCAGGCCGTCCCCGCCTCAGCGGCCCCCGGACTCCGGCCCGTACAGCGCGGCGATGTCCTCGGACGACGACCACCGGCTGTAGGTGGGCGACTGCGGCCAGCCCTCGGGGGAGTCCTGCCACTCTTCCTGACGTCCGTACGGGAGGACGTCGATCAGGGCGAAGGAGTGACTGAGCTGCTCCGTACCCCGGCCGTCCGTGTGCCACGTGCGGTAGACGGTGTCGCCGTCACGCAGGAAGACGTTGACGGCGAAGCCCCCGTCGGGCGGTGCGCCGACGTCGGCTCCGAACGGACTGTTGGCGGTCGAGTACCAGGTCATCCGGTTGCCGACCCGCTCCTTGTAGGCCAGCGCCTCCTTGATCGGCCCCTGGGTGACGATGACGAACCGCGCGTCGTAGTTGTCCAGGAAGTCCAGGCGGGTGTACTGCGAGGTGAACCCCGTACAGCCGGAGCACTGCCATTCCTTGCCGGCGAACCACATGTGGTTGTAGACGATCAGTTGCCTCTTGCCTTCGAAGACGTCCGCCAGCCGAACGGGGCCGTCCTCGCCCTCCAGGACGTAGTCCGGCATCCGCACCATCGGCAGGTGACGCCGCTCGGCGGCGATGGCGTCGAGCTCCCGCGTCGCGGCCTTCTCCCGGGTCCGCAGCGCGGCGAGCCGGTGCTCCCAGGTCGCCGCGTCGACGACGGGCGGCAGTGCGTCGTTGGTCATGGGTACCTCACAGCATTCGTTCCACAGCCGTTCCCTTACGAAGAGGCAGACTCCGGCGGGCTCCGGAACTCATCGGTGCTCGGAACTCAGGTCCAGATCTCCCGGCTCTCGCAGATCCGCGCGCCCATGTTCCGCTCCATCATGCGGAGCGCCGCTGCCGCGAGGTCCTCGTGGATGTGGGCCACGGCGTCCTTGAGGACGACGACGTCGAAGTGCCGGATGTGGGCGTCCAGGGCGGAGTAGAGCACGCACTGCTCGGTGACCTGGCCGCACAGCACGAGCCGCTCGATGCCCTGCTGGTGGAGCAGATAGGTCAGGGGAGTCTCGTAGAAGATCGAATGGCGGGCCTTGAGCACGAACAAGGAGTCCGGGTCCGGCTTCAACGGGTCCACCAGCCGTGCGTGAGGTCCGCTGAGGGCGTGGTCCAGAAGCTCGCCATGGTGTGAGCGCCACTCGCCGAAGTTGTCATTGACGTAGATGACGGTTACGTCGTGGCGCCGTGCGCGCTCCAACAGGTCGGCCACGACGGGCACCACAGGCTCCACCGAGGGAATCAGCAGTTCGGCGTCCTCGTGGTCGTACGTGTTGATCATGTCGATGACGATCAAAGCTGTCTTGCTCACCCTGCCAGCGTTTCATGAGCCCGACGTGCGGCAACTTCTGACAGTCCCGTCCCCGGAGCACATCCCGCCCCGGCACAAGCGACTCCCCGTCCTTCGCACGATTGTTTGCTCCCCGCTGGGAGCGGTTACCCGCGTTGACAGACGTGCCCGTCGCCGGGGACCCGCGTGCCATGACCGGCGGCCGGGCGAGGGGGCTGGGCG